>JBGTMK010000071.1:0-7059 GCA_041743605.1 Nostoc sp. | reverse complement strand
ATACTTCACTTTTTGATTTTGCGCCTTTTAAAAATATCTGGAGTAATTAGCCCTTGGGGAAAAAAGATTGTACCTATTACTATTAGTAAGCCAAAAATAATTAATCTCCCATCGCGCAAAAATTGTGCTAACCAATTAGGTAAACCACCAGTATCAGCGAGACTTCGCAGAATTTCTGGCAAGGCTGTAAATACCATACCTCCAACTACCGGCCCTAAAAAACTTCTCGAACCACCAATCAAAACAAAAGTTAAATATATAATACTGGCATCAAAAGTACCTTGACGAGCATTCCAGGTATTAAGGAAGTGAGCGCTAATTGCACCTACAACCCCTGCAAGCATGGCTCCTAGTGTAAACGCCAAAACTTTGTAATAAGTGGGATTAATTCCCATTGCACCCGCAGCTAATTCATCTTCGCGGATAGCAATAAAAGCCCTTCCGACGCGGATGCGTTCTAAACGATAAAGTAGCACCATACTAATTAATAGTAAGGGCAGAGCAATCCATAAATATTCAAGTTGTGTTTGGAAAGGTTGAGGAATGCCAAAAATTCCGACAGCACCGCCTGTAATGTCTAAATTTAGGGAGATGACGCGCAGAACTTCCACAAAAGCGATAGTTGCGATCGCTAAATAAATTCCTCGCAATCTCAATGCTGGAATTCCCACTACTACACCCAATAAACCAGAAATTATCGCAGCAATTAACATCTCCAATAACAACAATGGAATCGGAAATAAACTACTGCTAGATGTCAAAACTTTTGTGGATAAAATTGCTGCAATATATCCACCCAAAGCATAAAATCCTGGACTAGCTAAAGACAATTGCCCTGTCATTAGCGGTAAGTAAAGCGATAACCCTAGTAACGCCCCCAATACCATAGAGACAATCAAAGAAGCGTAAGTAGCGAAGAAATCAGCCATTTTATTTAATATATTTTGATTAAACTTAACCAAACTATCGCTTTTATCAACTCTTAAGCTGTTAATATTTGCTCTGCTGTCAGCGCCAGTTTAGGAAAAGTTCGCGATTCAATTCGTTCTGAGCCTCTAAAGTGTGTGCATTGGTATTTTCCCTCAGCATCTAATAGCAAAACAAACACAGCCAGAACTTTTGGATTTCCTAAATACTCTCTTAGCCCAATTGCCAAATAATCTACAATCCAATATTCTGTAATACCTAAGCGTTGATGTTCATCTAATTTATCAATATAGTCATCTTCCCAATTAGTTGATGTCACTTCTACAGCTAATTGGATAGGTTCTTCAAGTGCAGCATAAGCAGAACGATTTGAGCGCCATTTATCTTTATCTATGACACTTACATCAGGCTTGCGCTCTTGTTCTATGCCATTAGCGGTTATAGTTTTAAAGACTGCTGTGTTTTTTACTACGTAATTCAGATTTAGACGTTTAATTTCATCATTTAAACTAAACAATATAAAATTAGCGACATCATCATGATTTCTCGTTGCACGCACTTCTACAATTTCTCCATCCACAAGTTCATATAAACCTTCCTCTGGACATTGTTCTAAAAATTGCTCAAAAGTTAGTTTTTGTTTGGTGTATGTTTTCATAACGCTATGTCTCTTTAAACTTTCTGAATAAATCGCCGTCCTAGCAAACCTTGGGGTCTAACTAATAGCATGATAAACAAAATTCCAAAGGCTACTGCGTCTTTATAACCAGAGAATTCAGCAGGGACAAACGCCTCTACTAATCCAATTACTAAGCCTCCCAATACTGCACCAGGAATACTACCTAAACCACCTAGAACAATTACCGCTAAACCCCGTAAACCAAAAGCAATGCCGAAATATGGCCCTGCAATACTAACACTAGAGGCGACTAAAGTTCCTGCTAATCCTGCTAAAAAACTGCTGATGAAGAATGTTAGGATGATAAAGCGATCGCTATTAATTCCTAACAAACTAGCTGTAGTTGGATCTTCTGCGATCGCTTGCATTGCCTTACCATATTTAGTCCGATTGATAAAATAGGTAAGAATTGCCACAATCACCACTGATACACTAAAAATTACCACCTGAACACTGCGAATCGGAATTGGGTTTTCTGGACTACCAAAGTTAATCGCAGGTGGCAAATTACCGTAAGTATTTGCGGGGTATGTGTAACTTTCTGCGCCTACTAAATATTGAATTAAATTCACAATTACCACTGCTACCCCCAAACTGGAAACAACAGTTAGCAAAGGATCAGATCCTTGACGGCGCAAAGGTTGAAAAGCAACCCGTTCCATTACTACCCCCACCAATCCCGCCAAGGTACTTCCTAATATCAAGGCGATCGCAAATGGTAATTGTATTGGTAGGGCTGCATTAGCTAACAAGCCGTTAAATCCAAAACTACCACCCATGAGTGCATAAGTGAAATATGCACCCAATGTAAAAATCGCGCCATGAGCTAAATTAATGATGCCCAAAATGGAATAAACCAAGGTATATCCTAAGGCAAAAATTGCATAGACGCTGCCAATGGATAACCCATTTAATAATTGCTGCAAAAACAGATTGATATTCATGTAGCAACTATTTTAGAAATGTGAATTTACCTTGGCTTCCGTCTTTTTCCATCTTTATTTGGGCTACATAGAAATCTTTTTGCACAACTTCACCTATGGGAGTAAAACCAATTTCACCTAATGGTGTATTGTATATTCCGCTAAGTATTTGTTTGTTTAATTGTGTCCGCAATTCTGGTAGCTGTAATTTGTTAACTTTGCTCTTTTTATCTAAAGCTTGAAGTGCTTCGACATAAACCTGCACTGCTGCAAAAGCTTGGGCACTAAATTGGGGTGGTTCTTTTTTGTATTCGTCAATATAGGCTTTACGAAATGCTGCGTTAATTTCACCTGGATGCTCTGGACTGTAGGCTTGAGCAATCAAAACGCCATCACAAAGTGCCTTGCAAACTGACAATATATTCGATGTATTTAGACCATTTCCACCGACAAGTAAGCCTTTATAACCCAGTTCTCGCAATTGTCGGACTAAATTACCACCATCAGCAGCCAAACCAGAAATAATCACCAAATCTGGTTTGAGATTAATGGCATTGGTAGCTTGACTTTGAAAATCTGTATCACTGGTTTGGAACTTTTGTACTGTTACCAATTCCAGCCCTTGATCCTTAACTGTTTGTTGAAAAATTTCCGTTTCTGACTTGCTAAATGCATCATTTTGAGCATAGAAAACTGCAACCTTTTTAACTTGGGGGTTTTGCTTAAGTGCAGCTTTCACCGAATTAGGCGCGACGATGGAGACTGGTGCAGAAACACGAGCAATGTAATCACCAATTTCCGGAATGTTTTTAGCAGTATTTGATGGCCCAATAACTGGTACTTTTGCACGCTCGGCAATAGGGCCAGCACTAAAA
Organism: Nostoc sp.; assembly: GCA_041743605.1. GTDB lineage: Bacteria > Cyanobacteriota > Cyanobacteriia > Cyanobacteriales > Nostocaceae > Nostoc. Next base: position 3,655 of record JBGTMK010000071.1, on the reverse strand, counting down.
GCTTGCTGTGACAAAGTTGGGCCCACAATTCCAATAACTTTATCTTTGTTAATTAAAGTTTGAAAAGCGTTAATTGTCCCTGCTTCATCACCACTAGTATCTTGAAACACTAATTTAATTGGTGTCCCATTGACACCACCTTTACTATTGAAATACTTTTCGGCAAGTTTGGCTCCAGCAACTTGCTCTTGACCTAGTAATGCCACGTTGCTTGTTTGGGCAACAGCAATACCGATGGGAATAGCACCTGATAATGTACCCGTTGTCGCTGCGGTGTCGGTTGCAGTGTTATTTGTGGTAGTATTTGGAGAATTTGTCACATTCACAGGGCCACCACTGCCACCACAGCCTAATAATAGTAAGGCACAAGTTGATAATAATGCTGTTGTTCGAGCGATCGCGTTGTTCATCGTTAAATAGTCATGTAGTTATTAGATATTCGGCAAAAGTCAATACTAAAGTTCATAATCTGCAAGCAAAATGACGCAGATTTCCACTTTTGCACGAATTATATTAAATCATTCTTATTTGACCATGCAAAGACAAATATTCAAAGTGTTTGTAAATACAAATTATTATAAATAATGATTATTATATCATTCTCCGGTTACATTTGAGAATGTGCTATGAAGTCACTTTTGCTCTCTTGCTTATTGTTGAACTCAACAGTAACGCCCAATATCTACATTATTCTTCTCTGCATTCACTGAAGATATGAAGCTCAGGCTTCTCTTGACGTTTGGAGCGGTGCTTTTTGTTTTGGAGTTTAAAAATGATGATAACGACAGTGGAAACAATCGCAGCAATTGATAACAAACTATCCAAGTACTAAGCAAGGACTCTTAAGCATTTTTTTCACTATCAGCCAATCCTTTGGGTTCGTAGTGACGACAACCATTACAGGGGCCTTCGGGATTGACGGCACAACGCATGTAGCCAGATCGGGCATTAAATTTACAGCTGATATCGCCAATCAGATAACCTACCCCTTCTAAATAATAGCGATCGCTCTCAACAGGTCTAACATTTTGCCGTCCCTGCACTGCTGGAAAATTCATGGCTGCTTGTCTGAGCCGTAGGCGCGATCGCGCATGAGTTTTACGGATCACCCACAGGGAAATTAGGGACGGTAAAAAACCAACGGCAATAACTAAAAGTGTCTTTAACACCTTCTTTTTACCTCTTCTGTGCGCTGATTGATTGTCCCTGATGTTACACTCTGGTTTTACGGAAGTGCAAATCTTAGGGTAGCTTTGCCTCTTTGCCACCAAATATGGTTGCAATTAGCAATAGCAGTATGGTAGGCAATTTTGAGAAAGAAGTTCCTTCTGCCACTTCAATCAGCATAACTGTTACAACCTCAAGGGTGAAATGCCGTTGAATGTTGTTGAAGAAGAATTCAGAAGTCAGAATTCAGGAGTCAGAATTCAGGAGCAAAGCCGGAGACGTTTCCGTTAGCTCCGGTCAGAATCAAGACGCTCTCTACGAACGCGGGAACGTGTCGCAGACAGACGCTAAAAGCGTAGCGTGTCGCAGACAAGCCATGCCAGAGAAGGCTTTACGCTGCGCTATCCACGGGTCGCACAGAATACCTTTCCTGTATTCTGGCTCCTGACTCCTGAATTTTGTTTCGATAATTTTAAGATTTGTTGACTAATACCTTTTGAACAAGCGTTTTGTGTGATTTCCACTCTTGTTTTTTCTCTGTCGCTGCGATGCTAATCTTTTTTTGGTTTGCTGACGAAGTTGCTGTGCTAGCAGTGCGGCTTCCCTTTCGGCTCGAAATAAATCAACTCTTCGCGTTGTCAGAATAAAAGATTCGTTAGACTTTCGTTTCACCCAAGGGACGCTAACTGCAAAATACTGACAAATATTTTTGCACGGCTTCTTCTTCAATAATGGGGAACCTTTTTGAGTATTCAGTGTGTTAGCGATCGCTTTCAATTCTAATATCGCTGCTTCTAACTCTTCTGCCATCTGATTGATGCGTTTGACTTGTGTAACTAAACGCTCCTGTTCACTGATAATTTTTTCATCTTGAGGCCGCAGTGGCATTATCGCAGTATTTACAGATGTAGACTGCAACAGCGAAACTTTCAGCAAAATGGGCTTTTTGTCTGTGTCTTGGATTTTTTTCATACTACCTCAAGCAAGGCTAGCTGACTTGTAAGGCATTTTAGCAGCTAATTAGTATATTTGTACTAAAATATATTTATAGCCGTAGTCACACAGGTTAGGACACAATACTTGTCGGTTAAGGGGAAAAGGCGAAGGGGAAAGGGGAAAGAAAAAACCTTTAACCTTTACCCTTTAACCTTTTCCCCAAACCCAATGCCGAGTTAAAAATGCTTAACCGAGCAGTATTGGGTTAGGACAGTGTTGATTGCTCAAAGTCTTGAAACAACTGGGTTTTTACTTAGCACTTAGCACTTAGCTATACCTTGAAAATCAGCGATGTTCACGGCGAGCTTCTCTATGAGACGCACGCGAACGCTGACGCTAAGTAGTTTATGTCATGCCATCTCTGCAAAATACCTCAACGATAGAAAGGCGATTCTTCTGAAAAATGTACGATGAGTATGCCAGGATACTTAAGATACAGAGAAGTCCGTACAGTATTGCAACAGATACAATCCCAATTAGGCAAATGCTAACTTAAATTTGCTTCAAGCCATTGAGCAATCATTTCTTCTACGCTTTTCCTTGCCTTCCTCTCCCTCTCTTTTGTGCGACAATTGACAAGCATTAGTTGTCCTTTGAGAACAACAAACATAAAGTGACCATTTTGGACAACTAGTGCTTGTTGTCGCAAATCAATAGAGAAGATTAGGGTATTTAAGAATGGAGCTAAGCGGATTCGAACCGCTGACCCCCTCAATGCCATTGAGGTGCGCTACCAACTGCGCTATAACCCCTTAAAATCCATTATACATAATCACTTAATTATTATTACTTTGTCAAGCCTTTTGTGGAAACTAAATTTTAAATATCTCCTCTAGCACTCAGCAATCTCTACGACACTTGTAACAAGTAAGTCATACAGTGCCCCATCAGAAAGTAAACTACTAACATGGCAGCAGCAGCCAGAGCAACCAATGTTCCAGCTAACATTAGAGAAAATTCTTTACTCTCGTAGGCTTTTTCCATTAGGTGCAGCGACCACGCTACCAGGGCTACATCAAAAAGTAAAATAGGAAGCAACATATTTCTTAATATTTGTTAATACTTGTAAAATAATATTAACACCCTTTTAAGGAAGTGTGTCTAACCTCAGATGGATGTCATTAAATGGTAAATGGTGGGTCAAGATAATGTTCTGACTGGCACATTGCGATCGCGCAAGTAACTTTTAATTTCTGCTACGCTTAATTGTCCGTAATGTAACAGTGACGCGACTAATGCTGCTTCAGCTTTGCCTTCAGTTAGGGCTGTGTAGATATGTTCACAATTACCTGCACCACCAGAAGCAATGACTGGAATTTCTACAGCATCGGCAATTGCCCGTGTTATTTCAATGTCATACCCGGCTTGGGTTCCATCAGCATCCATACTTGTAACTAGCAGTTCACCGGCCCCCCGTTTTTCAACTTCTTGTGCCCAAAGTAGAGCATCTAAGCCTGTATTTTCCCTGCCACCCCGCACATACACATCCCAA
>JBGTMK010000070.1:0-4138 GCA_041743605.1 Nostoc sp. | reverse complement strand
AACACTTTCACATCAGAAGGAAAAGCTAGTCTCTGAACTAAGCTAGCTACTTAATAATTTGTTTAAAAATAAAAATACAGATTGTTCATCTTGTTTGTGATTTGGGAATTTTAAGAGATGAACGGCGTTTTACAGCAACAGAGGAACAATAGGATATCCAATGTTCAAGAACATGACCTTGCAAACACGGTTGATCGGTTCATTTTTATTCATAGGACTGCTTGTATTCACAATGGCCTTGCTGGGATGGTTCGTTACCAATGAGTTAAATCAGTCAATTAACTCATTAACCTTGAATAACATCCCCAGCTTATCCGGGGCATGGAAGATTAAGGAAGGTCAGACACAAATACAATCGGCAGAACGGTTATTATTTAATCCTGAAATCACTGTTAGTGAAAGAGAGAGTGTCATCACTCAAATTCAGAACGCTTGGAAACAGATTAACGACGGTCTTAAACAGTACGAAGCAACGCCATTCACCGAACAAGAAACACAAGAGTATGACTTACTTAAAGAACAACTGGAAGCCTGGAAATCAGTCCATAAAAGATTGTTAGATATTGAGGAAAAGCTAAATCAAACTGGTATTACAAATCCTTGGAAAAAACAACTTGATTTAATTCGTCAAGGACAAGAAAAATCAGCGGATATTGCCAACATTCAAAGGGCGTTTGAATTACGTAATCAAATTGATGATGAGGTAACAAATAGGGGAGAGCCGTTATTTCAAAAAACTAGCGATCAAGCAGACCAACTTTTGAAACTTCATGAAGTTTACGTGTCAGATACACAAAAAGATGTCGAACAGAATGTGGCTCGCAGTATGTTCTGGATTTCTGTTGGAATTGCCATTGGCCCCATAACTGCGATTATTCTTGGGTTTGTAATCGCTCGACAAATTGCATCTCAGATTTTGGATGTTATTAGGGTTGCAGAGCAGATTTCTCTGGGTAACTTAACAACTAAAATCGCGGCTGAATCCAACAGCAAAGATGAAATGAATAGACTCTTAACAGCTTTCCAAACTATGACTCAGAATCTCAACACTCTGATTCGTCAGGTACAGCATTCAGGCATACAGGTTACTTCCTCAGCGACTCAAATAGCAGCTTCAGGTAAACAATTAGAAGGGACGCTCATTGAGCAAGTAGCTTCTACTAATGAGGTGGCTGCCGCTACTAAAGAAATTTCTGCTACCTCTAGAGAATTAGTCAGTGCAATGGAACAAGTTGCAATCATTTCCCAAATTACAACGACAGCAGCGAATGATAGTCAAAAAGATATACTGCGGATGGAAACCACCATGCGCCAGTTAGCAGAAGCCACTAATGCGATCGCAGCTAGATTGGGAGTAATTAGCGAAAAGGCAAATAGCATTAATACTATCGTCGTCACAATTACCAAGGTGGCAGACCAAACGAATCTGCTGTCATTAAATGCGGCGATTGAAGCCGAAAAAGCTGGCGAGTATGGCTTGGGCTTTGCTGTCGTTGCTAGAGAAATTCGCCGATTAGCAGATCAAACTGCCGTTGCTACCCTCGATATTGAGCAGATGGTGAAGCAGATGCAATCGTCAGTCTCTACAGGTGTGATGGAGATGGACAAGTTTGCCGCAGAAGTAGGGCGGAGTATAGAAGATGTTGCCAGCATCAGCATACAGGTTGGGCAAATTATCCAGCAAGTGCAAGACTTGAATCCGCGATTTGAGTTTGTTAACCAGGGTATGGAAACCCAATCTGTAGGAGCGCAACAAATTAGTGAGACGATGGCGCAGTTGAGCAATACCTCTGTGCAAACTACCGATTCCTTGCGGGAAATTAATCATGCCATAGCCCAACTTAACCAAGTGGCGCAGGGATTGCGTCAAGAGATTGCCCGCTTTCAGGTGAAAACAGAAGACGCTATACCTGGATTTCACCAACTCTCTTGAGCAACCTTTATGAACCCGATCGCTACGCCCTTAAATATTGAACCTTGTTGGAATTTTATCGGCATTGAGGGCGATCGCTCCTGTCCCCAATTAGCCACCTATACCCATTGCCGCAATTGTCCTGTTTATTCCACTGCTGGACGCTATTTGCTAGAGCGCTCCATACCTGAAAATTATCGCCATCAGTGGACTGAGTTACTGGCTAAATCTAGAGCCGATGAAAATTCCCAGATGCCATCCCATGATTTATCCACAACTTAAATGACGGTTGTGATTTTTCGTATTTAATATGCAAACTGTTAATCTCGTTAATGATTTGGGAACTCTAGTAATTGCAGGTGTTTCAAAAGACTTTTGACATCATGTTTAATCTGCATTTTTACCTAATACACCTATTTGGAAAAAGTCAAAAATCAAAAGTATATGCAACAAGGAATCAGAATTAATCAATTTGTCATGGGTGGATTTGGAATCATTGTTATATTAACAGGTATTGCTAGTTTTGTTGCTAAATCAGCAAACGATTCTCTAGCTGATTCTGCTACTTTAGTAACACATACCTATTCAGTTAAATTGGATTTAAAAGAAATTGAAAAAATTTTAGTTGATGCTGAAACTGGACAAAGAGGATTTGTTATTACAAAAAAACAACAATATTTAGAGCCTTATGAAATTGCTAGAAATAACCTGAAGGATAAATTTAAATATTTAAGAGGAAAGATTTCAGACAATGAAAAGCAAGTCCAGAATTTAGATAAATTTGAGGAATTATCCCAAGAAAAGATGAGCGAGTTAGAAACAACGATCGCTCTCAAAAAAGCTGGTAAAGAGCAAGAATTACTAGCTCTGATTATTTCAGATAAAGGTAAAAATATTATGGATGCAATCAGACAAAAGCTTAGTGAGATGCTGCAAACAGAAGAGCAACTTTTAGAAGAGAGGCAAAAGCAAGCAAGTCAATTTCAGGCATTTGCAAATTCCGTTAATTTCGCTACTTTCTTCTGTATTATGATTGTTGCTTTGATTGTCTCAGTGATTATTGTCCGCATCCTCAGTCTTTCCTTAAGTCGTTCTTTACAGTCGGCATTTAGTCTAGCAGAGCAGGTTTCTGCCGGTGATTTGACAACCCAGGTTGAAGTTACCTCAGATGATGAAATTGGCAAGTTAATGGCTGCACTGAAAAACATGATCGCTAACCTGAATACTCTCGTGCGTCAGGTGCAAAACTCAGGTATTCAAGTAACTACTTCGGCTACTCAAATTGCCGCTTCTGGTAAACAATTAGAAGCGACAATTTCCGAACAAGTAGCTTCTACGAATGAGGTAACTGCTACTGCTAAAGAAATCGCTGCTACTTCCAGGGAACTGGTAAATACTATGGAACAAGTTGCGACTACCTCACAAATCACGACGACGGCTGCTAGCACTAGCCAAAAAGATTTGGTTCGCATGGAAGCCACTATGCGGCAGTTGGTAAAAGCCACCAATGCCATTGCGGCTCACCTGGGAGTAATTAGCGAAAAGGCGAATAACATTAACAATATTGTTGTCACGATTACGAAAGTGGCAGATCAGACAAATCTACTGTCGTTAAATGCTGCCATTGAAGCTGAGAAAGCTGGAGAATATGGTTTGGGTTTTGCGGTTGTTGCTAGAGAAATCCGCCGACTGGCAGATCAAACTGCTGTTGCTACCCTTGACATTGAACAGATGGTAAAACAAATGCAATCGTCAGTTTCTACAGGTGTGATGGAGATGGACAAATTTGCTGCTGAAGTTGGACGAAGTGTAGAAGATGTTGCCAGCATTAGTTCTCAAGTCGGGCAAATTATCCAACAAGTGCAAGACATGTCCCCTCACTTTGAATCTGTGAACCAAGGTATGGAAACCCAGTCAGTGGGAGCGCAACAAATTAGTGATGCGATGGTGCAGTTGAGTAGCACTTCAATACAAACAGCCGATTCTCTGCGAGAAATTAATTATGCGATCGCTCAACTCAATCAAGTTTCCCAAGGATTGCGTCAAGAAATTTCTCGCTTCCAAGTAAAAGCAGAATATTCCAGTTCTGTTTGAGTGTGAGGATATTCATACCATTTTAGATTTTATGGATAGTATCGCTACGCCATTAAATATTGAACGTTGTTGGAATTTTATCGGCATTGAGGGCGATCGCTCCTGTCCCCAATTAGCCACCTATACCCATTG
>JBGTMK010000069.1:0-3551 GCA_041743605.1 Nostoc sp. | reverse complement strand
TTCTCAACTTCCGAACCAAACTTTTTGGATAACCATGCTAACAATTTGATGAGCATAGTATCGACTTTTTTATGGCTGCGAATGATCATCAATTCTTGAGCCTGTTGAATATGGGCAAGTAGAGTTTCTGTTAGTTCAGTCCACTCTTCTAAAGGTAAGACTGTTGCCTCCACTTTAGTTAGGCATTCCATCTGATAAGGTTCTATTTTTGACAAAGCTCTGCCAACGACATCTCCAGGTCCCCACAATCCCAGAGCAACAGTTGTACCATCTTCCAGATAGCTAAAAGTCCTGACAAAACCCGTTTCAATCTTCCAAAGTCCGTTTTGATGCTCTGGTATAAATGACCTACGGGCAAAAAAATGCTTAGTATTATTACTGATTGAGCTAGATAAGCTTGTGTACAAAGACACCATATTATAAAAGCTATTCTCCGATAAACTAACCGTAGTATTATATTTATATCAGGTTCTAGGAACCTATGGATATTTTAAAGAGGGGAGTGGAGAGTGAAGAAGGGAATAGGGTACAGATAATTCCCTATCACCGAAGAAGCCGAGGGGCACTTAGCTCTTAGCTGGGGGAGCAAGCCCTGCCCTGGAGCCGTGGAGCGGAGCGGAACATGGATATGAAGCCCCACCCTTCTAGGGCGCTCTTACGCTAAACCGAGAGTACAAGCTCCGTCTCGGTTTTCCCCCTTGCTCCCTGCCCCCTGCTCCCCTGCCTCTTTTGACCTCTCCCCCTCCATTCCCTAAATTCCAGCACCATCAAGAAAATCTTCAATCATCCCATCAGAATTTTTGCTTTTAGGCTTGTTGTAAAGCTCAGTTGAGGACAAACTTGATTGTTCCAACTGCTCGAACTGTTTCTCTAGAGACTTGACGCGTTCAAATAAAGCGCGGATTACTTCAGCTTCTACGTCGCGTACTTTCTCATGATCTAGAACATTGCTAGACAAGTTGTTCTGACGAGTCACGCGTCCTGGAATCCCAACTACAGTAGTATTGCTGGGTACATCTCGTAGCACCACAGAACCGGCTCCGATGCGGACGCGATCGCCAATTTGAATATTTCCCAATACCTTTGCACCCGCTCCCACAACTACATGAGAGCCTAAAGTCGGATGGCGTTTGCCGCTTTCTTTCCCAGTCCCGCCAAGGGTGACACCTTGATAAATCAGTGCATAGTCGCCCACGATCGCAGTCTCACCAATTACTACTCCCATCCCGTGATCAATAAATACTCCCTGGCCAATTAATGCCCCAGGATGGATTTCAATCCCGGTTAAAAACCGACTAATGTGAGAAATAAACCTTGGTATAAACGGAATTCCAATTTTGTACAGCCAGTGTGCCAATCGATGGCATATTAGGGCTTGGAGTCCAGGGTAACAGAACAATACTTCTAGCCAGTTACGTGCTGCTGGATCACGCTCAAAAATGGTTCGCAAATCAGTTATTAGCATACTCTGTTGAGATTTTTGTTGGTAAGTGAGGCTCTGAAAACAGAAACTCAGGATAATTCCCACAAAAAGATCAAATTATTTATGGGAATTGTGTACAATATCAATCTACGGTAAGTCGATAGAATATAGTGCTTTTGTGGGTAGTAAGTGGGATGCTATCACATTCCACACTTGGAAAAAATTAATTTCGCATAAACTGCGATAAGTCTCTCAATTCACCGTAGTATATTGAGTACAGTATTGAATAGCCAAAACTACGCTCTCTTGGATCTGTCTTCCAAAGTGGAATACGCGCTGCTGGCACTCTTAGAACTGGCAAGCCACCACGGAAAAAAACTTCCTCTAACCATGAGCGAGATCACTGCCAAGCAACCCATACCTGAACGCTATTTGGAACAAATTTTGACCAACCTCCGGCGTGCTGGTGTGGTGCAGAGTCAACGCGGCTCTAAAGGAGGTTTCGTTTTAGTTCGTGAACCTTGGCAGATTACACTGCTGGAAATTGTCACTTTGGTTGAAGGTGAGCGGAAAGAGAAAGATACCTCTGACTCTCTGACTCTAGAAAAGACTCTGATTTATGAAGTTTGGGAGCAAGCTAACGCTGCCTCAATTGAAGTTTTGGGTCGTTATACACTCCAAGACTTGTGCGAGGAAAGAGAAACTCGCGCCCAGCAAAGCCCGATGTATTATATTTAGACACGACGGAGTACCCACATGCGGATAGCGAAAGATATCACAGAGTTAATCGGCCGAACTCCTTTAGTTCAATTAAATAAAATTCCCCAAGCTTCAGGAGCGGTTGCTCGGATTGTGGTGAAGCTAGAAAGCATGAATCCAGCATCGTCTGTGAAAGACCGGATTGGCGCGAGTATGGTGGAAGCGGCAGAAGAAGCAGGCTTGATTCACCCCGGAAAAACTGTTTTAGTAGAGCCGACTTCTGGAAATACAGGAATTGCGCTGGCGATGGTAGCGGCCGCCAAGGGGTACCATCTTATTCTAACGATGCCTGACACAATGAGCCAGGAAAGACGATCCATGCTCAAAGCTTATGGCGCTCAATTAGAGTTAACGCCAGGGGTAGAAGGGATGCGAGGAGCGATCGCTCATGCAGAGCAGATTGTAGCTAAAACGCCCAATGCTTATATGTTGCAGCAGTTCCGCAACCCCGCCAACCCGAAAGTTCACGCTGAAACCACAGCAGAAGAAATCTGGGATGATACCGATGGAGAGGTAGATATTCTGGTGGCGGGAGTGGGTACTGGTGGGACGATTACAGGAGTTTCAGAAGTTATTAAAAAACGGAAGCCGAGTTTTCAAGCGATCGCAGTTGAACCAAGCAATAGCCCAGTATTAGCAGGTGGTAAATCAGGCCCTCACAAAATCCAGGGTATCGGTGCGGGATTTGTCCCAGCAATTTACCGTTCAGAACTGGTAGATGAAGTGATTCAGGTAGCAGATGAGCAAGCGATCGCTTACAGCCGTCGTCTAGCAAAAGAAGAAGGATTACTATCGGGGATTTCTACTGGCGCTGCTTTATATGCAGCTATTCAAGTAGCACAACGGCCAGAAAATACAGGTCGCCTAATCGTGATGATCCAGCCTAGCTTCGGTGAACGCTACCTCAGCACCTCATTATTCAAAGACCCAGAGGAAAATGAGTGGTTGAGTAAAGTTTGATTCCCTATACCAATTTTAGATTTTTGATCTAAGTAGCTAGGCGTAAATAAATTAAAGTTTGTAGTAAGGACTCTAGTCCTGATAATCATTGTTTTGAGCGATGAATCGCTCACTACGAACTGCGCGATCGCAAATGGCAAAAACTCCTACAGTATGCCGAGCGAATTTGGGGGATTGTCGATGGTAGTGAAGAAGCACGGGTTACTGAAGCGATTGCTAAAACTCGCAATTTCTTTGAATCTGTTGGTGTAAAGACTCGCTTATCTGATTACAAAGAAAGGCAGAGGGCAGAGGGCAGAGGGCAGAAGGAAAGAAGTATTAATAAAAACTTTAGTTGTGGGTCTAAAGCCCACTATATAAAAAGAATTGTATCGAGACGCGTAGCGCAAGATACAAAGCGTCCTTATTT
>JBGTMK010000068.1:0-8841 GCA_041743605.1 Nostoc sp. | reverse complement strand
ACAACTATAGGCCCAGTTTCTAGCCACTGCGATGGTACTGCTAGTAAGTCAAAACTTGCTAATGCCTCTGGTACAGCTTGGCGTGAAAGCGGTTCAGCAATCCGAATCCGGCTATCACGAGCAGCGATCGCCATCACTTTTTCACGATTATCAGCACCGTATTTTCCCGGATGAGTAGCATGAAGAATTAACTCTACTGTCACATCGCTAGGTAGACGATGTACTGCTTCTACTAAAACTTGTACTCCTTTCGTTTCTTGCCAGCGACCCAAAAAGCCGATTTTTAATGTAGGATTTTGTAGTTTCTTTGGTGTTAGTTCGCCTTTGAAAGTGTTAGCTACACCTTGCCGAGAGATAGTCAGCTTTTCTGGAGGAACGTTGTTTGCAACAAAAGCATCATATTGCCAATTACTCGTTACAACAATGCGATCGGCTAGTTTTGCTAGTTGCATCAAATTGCGTCTATGTTCAGACACTAGGGTAGGAATGCCAAGAGTTTTACCAAGCAGACGTAGCTTAAAACTTTTGGAGGTAAGTAATTTTGTTTCTGCTGCTACGCCAAGATCTGAGGGAACTCGACTTAAAGCCTTGAGCATCCAAGGTGCTACTTGCTTTGGTACTCCTAAACATTGACTACAATTAACAGAATCAATCAGCCCATTGCAAGGTTCTTCACCCCAGCGCATCATCGTACCACGCATACATATAGGCTCAGGGATGTGGACGGTGACAACAGTCGCCATCCCTAATTGACGGGCGAGAGCAAGATGATGTAAACCGCAGTCAAATCGCCACGAATGTTGATGGTATACATCTGCTTGATTGTTTTTTAGCCAATTAGCAAAACTTTTAAAGCCGCCGTGGGGTAGCTGTTTGTGTACCTCTATCTTACTGGGGTTAGGAAAAACAGGATAACGATAAACCGAGGTGCCATTGTATTCGTAGGTATCTTCTTCTGTACCTTGTCGAGGAGCCGCAACAATACCCTCGATTGCGTGTACTCGCAAGCCATGCAGTAGGGAATCTAAGTATACTTCAGCACCTGCTGATGTCTCTGGAAAATACCAGCTAGTTGTATGGATTAGCTTCATTTATGAACCTGCATATAAAAAATTAGAAAGCTCATTTTTTTATTACCATGATTAAGTACTCTATTGTTTGTTAACATCTATCTTTTATCGTAAATTAAAGGGTTTAAGACCCCTACATCGGTTATATGTAGCACCCATTTCAGTCGGGGTTTAAATCCCCGTCTGAAATGTCTTTAATTTTGAATTTTGAATTTTGAATTTTGAATTGTTAATCCTTCTTCCCTGTTGCCTAGTCTCTACGAGTGATTCAGGAATCAAGTCGTATTGATATAAAAGTTAGCAGGTATGTACGAATAAAATTTTTTGATTACTCTTTTGGAGTAGCGAAGACAATTTAGGATAAAAAGAACAGAATAAATCTAACTTAGCTTTTACACTTCCTTCCACAGAAATTTTACTGAGCAATATAGATCATATTTTATATTGGTTTTGCATAAGTCTCAGTGTTAGTACGGTTGTATACTATCATAGTATTCATAGAGTTTTCGTTGACTTTCTCAAAATTTTCTCGCTGATATCTTTAAAATTGCTGATAAATTCCAAAGTATTTATTTTAAAAGGAGATATGTAAGTAATGCAGGTAATAAGACTTGAGGCGCTCTCAGACAACTACATATTTTTGTTACACGACCACCAACAAAACATTGCGGCTGTCGTCGATCCAGCGGAAGCTCAACCAGTATTGAAGAAACTGGCAGAATTAAAAGCTGAGTTAGTAGCAATTTTTAACACGCATCACCACAATGACCATGTAGGCGGCAATCAGCAATTAATACAACACTTCCCGCAAGTAACAGTCTATGGTGGTGTTGAAGATCGTGGGCGAATTCCTGGACAGCAAATGTTTCTGCAACACGGCGATCGCGTCCAGTTTGCAGACCGGATAGCTGAAGTTATCTTCGTCCCCGGACATACCCGCGCTCACATTGCTTACTACTTTTCCCCAGAAAAAGCTGGTGAAACAGGGGAATTATTTTGCGGCGATACCTTATTTTCTGGCGGTTGCGGTCGCTTGTTTGAAGGAACGCCAACCCAAATGGTAGACTCCTTGAGCAAATTACGCTCTCTGCCCGATGATACACGCGTCTGGTGTGCCCACGAATACACCTTAAAAAATCTGCAATTTGCCCTAACTGTGGATGGCGACAACGCCGACCTACAAAGGCGCTTTGATGAAGTAAAAGCTTACCGTAGTCGAGGAGAAGCTACTATCCCCTCACTGCTGGGAGTAGAGAAGCGAAGCAATCCCTTTTTACGTTGGGATCAGCCATCATTACAATCAACCGTTAAGAGTAGCGATGGAGTGCAAACCTTTGCACGGATACGGGAAATGAAAAATAACTTTTAGGCAGAGGGGATTAAGCAGAGGGGCGGGGTGCTGCTCTTGCTGAGGGAAAAATTCTTCTCCCTTTCTCCCTGATCCTTGCTTCTTCCCCATTCCTTCAATTTTCTTGGGCTAATAGTTGCGATCGCACCCTTCCTTTCGCTACGATCTGTAAGCTTTAGGGTATAGGTAAAGAAGCTTGGAATACAGCATTGACATTGTGAGCTATCAAGCCTTACCCAAATTAATCAGATTTTACAGGAAAAACGATGGCGAAACGCGTACAGTTAGTTTTAAATCAGGATATCAGCAAGCTGGGAAAATCTGGCGATTTAGTGGAAGTAGCTCCTGGCTACGCTCGTAATTATCTGATTCCCCAGAAATTGGCAACCAATGCCACTCCTGGTATTCTCAAGCAAGTAGAACGCCGTCGTGAGCAAGAGCGTCAACGGCAATTAGAACTCAGACAACAAGCTCTTGAGCAAAAAGAATCTTTAGAAAAAGTTGGCAGTTTGACAATTGCCAAGTCAGTTGGTGAAAACGAAGCAATTTTCGGTACTATCACCACCCAAGATGTTGTAGATGCAATTAAGGCAGCTACCGGTCAAGAAATCGATCGGCGTGGAATTACCATCCCCGATATTAACCACCTTGGTACTTATCAAGCCGAAATCAAACTGCATTCTGAAGTAGCGGCGCAAGTCGATATTCAAGTAGTCGCTAGCTAACTCAGGAGAGGGGCGAAGGGATGAGGAGGATGAGGAGGCAAGGGAAACTCGTAACTCTTAACTCCTAACTCCTGTACAGACGCGATTAATCGCGTCTCTAGCAAAATCTCAAAACTAAAATCGTTTTATGGCTGAAGAACTGAGTTTTAAAGGCGATGGTAGCGATGCCTACGGCGGTAAACTACGCCTCCCCCCCCAAAATATTGAGGCGGAAGAAGCGATTTTGGGGGGTATTTTGCTAGATCCAGAAGCGATTAGTCGAGTTAGCGATCGCCTCCTTCCCGAAGCTTTTTACATTAGCGCTCACAAAGATATTTATCAAGCAGCTGTGAGGCTCCATGCTCAAGGTAAACCCACAGACTTACTCTCAGTCACAAGTTGGCTAACTGACCATGAGATCCTTGCCCGCATTGGTGGCAGAAATAAATTAGCAACTCTGGTAGATCGCACAGTGTCAGCTGTTAACATCGACGCCTTAGCAGGGTTGGTGATGGAAAAATACCTGCGGCGACAGTTAATTAAAGCTGGCAATGAAATTGTACATTTGGGTTACGAGACAGAAACCGAATTACCAACTGTTTTAGATCAGGCAGAACAGAAAGTATTCGGCGTTACTCAAGAACGTCCCCAATCAGGTTTAGTTCACATTTCTGATACTCTAATTAATAATTTCCAGGATATTGAAGATAGAAATCAAGGTATTGCCTTACCTGGAATTCCCTGCGGATTTTACGATTTAGATGCCATGACCAGCGGCTTTCAACGTTCTGATTTGATTATTGTGGCTGGCAGGCCATCAATGGGAAAAACAGCGTTTTGCTTAAACCTTGCTCACAATATCGCCGCTTCTTATAAATTACCAGTTGCAGTTTTCAGCTTGGAAATGTCAAAAGAGCAATTGACGCAGCGTCTATTAGCTAGCGAAGCACAAATTGAAAGTAGTTATCTGCGGACTGGACGCCTTAGCCAAACACAGTGGGAACCTTTAAGCCGTGCTATTGGTATCCTTTCCGAGATGCCAATTTATATTGATGATACGCCGAATATTACAGTTACACAAATGCGTAGTCAGGCAAGAAGATTACAAGCAGAAGTTGGAACTGAATTAGGATTAATTGTAATAGATTACCTGCAATTGATGGAAGGAGCAGGTGATAATCGAGTTCAAGAATTATCAAAAATTACTCGTCAACTCAAAGGTTTAGCGCGTGAATTATCTGTACCAGTCATTGCTTTATCTCAGTTGAGTCGAGGGGTTGAAGCACGTACAAACAAGCGGCCGATGTTATCTGATTTGAGAGAATCTGGTTGTTTAGCAGGCGATAGTCTGGTGACATTAGCAGATAGCGGACTGCAAGTGCCAATTAAGGAATTAGTAGATAAATCTGGTTTTGCAGTTTGGGCATTGAACGAAGCTACAATGCAGCTAGAAAAAGCAATTGTTAGCAATGCTTTTTCCACTGGTGTAAAGCCTCTGTTTACTTTAACAACTAGATTGGGCCGGAAAATACGTGCCACAGGTAATCACAAGTTTTTAACAATTGATGGCTGGAAAAGACTTGATGAATTAACTCCTAAACAACATCTATGTTTACCCAGACATCTCCCCAGTCCTGGTAAGCAAACTATGACTTATGCCGAAGTCGCATTATTAGGGCATTTAATTGGCGACGGTTGTACATTGCCACGTCATGTCATACAGTACACTACCAGAGAGATAGATTTAGCTCAGAATGTTGCTTTCTTGGCAAGAGAAGTTTTTGGAGATTCAATTGTTCCTAGAATTTCACCTGAACGTGGGTGGTATCAAGTTTACTTATCCACAGCACAACATCTAACTCATCGTGTCAGAAATCCAATAGCTAAATGGCTAGACTCTCTCGGTGTTTTTGCTTTAAGGTCTTATGAAAAATTTGTACCTCAAGAATTGTTCTCACAACCTCAAGAGTCAATAGGTTGCTTTCTAAGACACCTTTGGAGTACAGATGGCTGTATAAAATTGGTTGCAGGAAAAAAGTTAAGACCTATTGCATATTATGCAACGAGTAGCCAGAGACTAGCTTTTGATATACAGGCACTTTTATTAAGGCTTGGCATTAATGCAACACTCAGGACAGTTCCTCAAGTTGGGAAAGGCAGAAATCAACATCATGTAATAATCACTGGTAAGCCCGATCTTCAGTTATTTATTATGCATGTTGGAGCAGTCGGAGAATATAAGCTACGTTCACTCCAAGATATTTTTCAACACCTTCAAAACAGTATTCACAACCCTAATAAAGATATAATTCCGAAGGATGTTTGGAAAATAGAGGTTGTACCTGCGATGCAAGCTATTGGCTTCACCACACGGATATTACAAGCCTCCATTGGAGTTTCGTATTGTGGCTCTACTCTTTACAAAGTAAATTTAAGTCGAGAAAGAGCTTTAAAAGTTGGCAACATTGTTCAATCGTCTAAACTTGTTACTCTTGCCAAAAGTGATGTTTATTGGGATGAAATAGTTTCAATTGAATATAGTGGCGAGGAAGAAGTGTTTGACCTCACCGTTCCTGGTTTGCATAATTTTGTTGCAAATAATATTATTGTTCACAATTCCATTGAACAAGATGCGGATTTAGTAATTATGTTGTACCGCGATGAATATTACTCTCCAGATACTCCCGATCGCGGCATTGCAGAAGTAATTATAGCTAAACACCGTAACGGGCCCACAGGTACTGCGAAACTTTTGTTTAATCCACAGTTTACAAAGTTTCAAAATTTAAAAATTTAGCTATTGAATTCGGAATTGGGGACTGGGGAAGAAGCAAGGGAGCAGGGAGCAGGGAGAAAAGTTTTCCCCTCGGTAAGAGCAAGTACCTTGCCCCTCTGCCTCTTTTCAATGCCCAATGCCCAATGCCCCATGCCCCATGCCCTATTTAACTCCCAGCAATTCCACATCAAACAGCAGAGTTGCGTTGGGTGGAATCACGCCACCAGCACCACGAGCGCCATAGCCTAACTCTGGGGGGATGATTAGCTGACGACGACCGCCTACTTTAATTGTGCTAACTCCTTCATCCCAACCTTTGATTACCTGTCCAATGCCGATTTTAAAACTGAAGGGTTGACCGCGATCGCGTGAACTATCAAACTTAGTACCATCTTCTAAAGTGCCGACATAGTGAACTTCAACCGTTTGTCCAGGTTGAGGAGTCGCTCCAGTTCCCTCTGTTAATTCGACATACTTCAATCCAGAGGGGGTGGTTACGGCATTCTTATCAGACATAGTATTACTCTCAATTAAGATATTGTTTTCAGTGACAGTTGTGGGCACTGGCGGTGTTTGGGTTAACTCGGCAGCAATGGCAGTATTCTGTTTACTACTTACTTGCCCCACAATTAAAAGCACAGTACACACCAGCATGAACGCCACGCTGAGGAAAATTGGTTTCAAAATCAGTTCTCCTTACTTAAGTATCCTGGCAAAAAGATTACCAACAGGACACATTTAGTTTAAATCACAAAGGGTATTCTAACGCCAAAGCTTATTTTCTAAATCGCGCACTTGCCGCTCTAAACGGTCAATTCTACCCCTTAATTCGTCCACCTCTGACTGGCGAGCCACCCCCAAATCCTGCATCATATTTCGCATTTGCCGCTGCATTTGGACATCCCAGTTTCCCTGCTCGGACTTTAACTGCTGGGCAATATCATCCATTACCGCCTTGGCTTGCTCAGGATTGAGTTTACCGTCTTTAACTAAATCATCGCTGACTTGCCGCAGTTTTTCTGCGACTAAAGATGTTGTACCAAGACCCACCATCATTAGCTGTTGCAACCAATTGTTGTTGTCCATATTCCCTTCCTCTTACTTATTAACCAGCCGACCCTTGCTCCTGAGTTTAGGCAATCAAGCTATGCTTAAAGCGTAGTTACTCTAGCCTACATCTCTATTTTGGCAAATTAAGAAACACAGGGTTCAAAGGACGTGTTTATAGAATTTCTCAAGTTTAAGGTTGCCCCGGATTTACGGGAATATTTTGTCCAGAAGGACGCACAAATTTGGACAACAGCGCTGGCTGAGTATCCAGGATTTCTCGGTAAAGAGGTTTGGATCAGCCCAAATGACTACACAGAAGTTATCCTCATCATTCGTTGGGCAACACTGGAACAGTGGAAAGCCATACCCCAAGCACATTTGCAGACTATTGAAGACAACTTCATCCAAGCGCTGAGAGAATCCTATTTAATTGTGGACTCAGCAGAATATCAAGTACGGAAATTTCCCATTCATAGGTGAAAGATTACTCCCAACTCGTCGAGGTGTAAAGCTGTGTTCTCAAACCCACTTCCTTACAAAAAAGGCAAAGGGCAGGAGACAGTAGGGAAAAAGTATTAATTAAAATTAAGAACTAAATACTAAAGTGAGTTATTTATAGATGCCTTGGTACATGAGTAGAGATAGTCCTACTAATGGTTGCGATCGCTAAACCCAATTGCCTACAAATATTAAGCGATCGCAACTACTACTTTGTCTTACTCATGACAAATCGTAGGCGATCGCTTAATTTAAAACTCTTGCAAATACTGGGCAAAAGTCTAATGCCGAGTATTAATTAATGGAACACACTTGAGAAAATATTATTAAGCTTTCTCATTAAAATGTCAAGATTTCGCGAAGTAGGTAGGTAGAAAAATCCACAACTATGTCATTGCGAGTGAAACGTACTTCTGCAAAAAAGCAAGCTACAGGAAGCGTTTCGCCGAAAAGCAATCACCAAGATTTCAATGAAGTTACATTTTGTTGCATAGTGAAGTTTATTCATCCTTACCTACTGACATCAGCAAAGCTTGCTATTATATATCGCCACTTCCCTTAAATTCTCAGGCTGGGCTGATAAACTCTTGTCACCAAAATGCTTATTCATCAGCGCCGGGATTTGTGCAGCTTGAATTCGGCTATGGCGCGTTTTATCTGGCATTACTAAGTTAGGCCCAGCTTTACAGTTTTTCATGCAACCAGTGCCCTTGATTGTAACTTGGTCTTCTAAACCGCGATCGCTTAAAGCCGCCTCCAACGCCTGACAAACTGCTTTACCACCGCGTTTCATGCAATCAGACTTTTGACACACCAAAATCGTGGCTTTAGTCTTAGCTGGTTTTACCTTGACATTATCAATTGATGGGGGTTCTTGTGGTGCAGCGATGGTTTGAACAGCCGCCATTTCAGAACGCGCCGCCATCACACGTTCAGCTTTCAGTGTAACTTTGTCTTTTTTTATATCGTATTCTTTATAACCAACAACTTGTAACCAAGTACCTGCTGGTAGCCGCAAGTCAAAAGCAGCCCGTAAATGTTTAGCAAGTTTAACGTAACATTCACCCTCATGAGTACCCAGCAATAAGCCTTTCAGCTTATAGCCATCTTTGATAACAAAATTTATAAACCTGCCTTCAAGACAAAATTGTGATATTTCCATATTGTGAGATGCACCCATTTTTTAACCTCCTTTTAACTAATACAAGCTATCAAGCGAGATATTCTCAGCAGCCAAAGATTAGAACTGTTAGTAGCGGTTTTTCCAGCAGCGCTCAAGAGTCCAAATCTGGTCTTGACGGGAAGCTGTTAATCGCCAGATCACACTCCAAAGTTGAACAACCGTCATAGGAGAGCCAATTTCAACTTCTAATGGCTGGTTAGCCTTACAACTAC
>JBGTMK010000067.1:0-9641 GCA_041743605.1 Nostoc sp. | reverse complement strand
CATAAATACGAAAATGTCAATCCCACCCCTTGGCTCAGTGTAGTAATTTTGAACTTATTTGTGCTTTGGCTGAACCCCAAAACCACCGTGTCAATAGGGTTTGAGATGCGCTTACCCTGCTAGTTTACTCAAAGCAGGAGTGTTAAGAAAAAACCTATACTTAACCCCACCTGAGTATGAATTTAGTGATTTGGGTAAAATTCCTGTTGGAGCGCTAGAGTTTGCGCGGTTCAATGATGTACAGGAGCCACTATTACTTAAAAAACTGCTGAAATTTGAGCTAGCTTTTAAACACGCCGAATACAAAAATGCTCCAGATTTAGCATATCGACTTACTGATTTAAAACTCTACCGCGCTCAACTTCAACGTATTCTATCCTCTAGCCTATATTTTTTAGAAATACAAACGAATATTGGCACTTTGTACAAAATAGGAGTAACCCAAAGACCCGTTGTCAAGCGAGTAGCAGAAGTAAAAATTGATTTACTTGCTCATTATTCCAGTGTTGCTATTAGAGTATTAGGAACTTGGGAGCATAGAGGTAATGTTGAACTGTATTTCAAACACCGCTATCAGTGCTTAAATTATCCTATCGGCAGTTTAACTGAGTATTATAAGTTTAATGCTGAGGATACCGAAATGGTACTGCGTGACCTACAACAAATGCAACCTAAAATACTATCTCAAGATGAAATAGATATTCTTGAGGAGAATTCTAGCTGGGAGCAAATTGCTGTGTAGTATTCTCATAATCCCGTAGCAAAATCTAATTAATTACCAAGCAAAAATAATTATTTTATTGCTTCTAAATACTCTACCACTGATAATGACGCGACTGCCGACTCTTGATACAGCAGTATTTACTGAGGAGCGATGGCGTAACCGCCCAGCGTAGCTGATCGCAGTGGTCAAGCGCATTACTTACAGCGAATTGCAATCAAACATGCCACAAATAAAAGCAATACTGGGCTTTGTTTTATGATTTATTTTTGTGACGGGTTTGATCGAAAACTGCTGTAATACTATGCACTCAACGATTTAAGAAGCTAGCAAACCTGACATCTCCAATACTCGCTGTGACCAAGTAGACGCAACAGATGCAATATCTGTAATTTCCATTGATTTGTCCCAAACATTAATCAAGTTTTGTAATAAGTCTTGGAGTTGATTTAATTCAACATTATTTATTTCACTTTTTTGTTGTATTAAAGACACGTACAACAAACTTTCTGACAACAATATTGGAACTAATTCATGAATTGCACTCTTTTGTGACCAAGAGTTAAGGCGTGCCAAACTAGCTGCCAATTCTCCTAATTGTTGCGCGTGGGGTTGACGTAAAAAACTTGCTTCAATTGCACTCCAGTTAGGCATTACAATCCTCCTAGCAATTGCTTGGTAATTTGGCTAACTTGTTCTCGAATTTGGTTAGATCGACTACCTTAAGTTACTAAAGTACTTTGCAACACAACCGAAGCAGCTACCTCCAGCCTTGGACGATCGCGCCGCCGAAAATGCTACGATTCACCTCGCTGGTGAAGATGCTATAGGGAAAGGCGGGATCAAGGGCACTGCTCTCGTCCAGCGTCTGGATCTGTTCCGGGGTGAGGCGGATGTCCAATGATGCCAGATTGTCATACAGTTGATCGAGCAAGCTTGCACCCAGAATCGGCGAGGTAATGCCAGACTGTGCCAAAACCCAGGCAAGGGCGACCTGCGCCAAGGGGCGATCGACTTCCTCTGCCACCGTTCGCAGGGTATCAAGGACGCGCCAGTTACGATCGGTGAACATCTGGTTCCCGAAAGGATTGGGGCCAATCAGCCGTCCTTGACCGCTCGCCCCCGCCTCCTCGCGCTGGTACTTGCCAGTGAGGAAACCAGCAGCAAGCGGACTCCAGGCACAGATGCCGAGACCGCATTCACGGGCGGCGGGCAGATGTTCGCGCTCAATGCTGCGTTCAACGAGCGAATACGCCAGTTGCATGGCGATGGGCCCGGGAATGTTATGCGCTGTGGCGATCGCGGCTGCCTTGGCAGTGTACCAGGCTGGCACATTTGAGAAGCCGAAGTAGCGGATCTTGCCGACGCGCACCAGGTCGTCGAGCGACTGTAGTACTTCTTCAACGGGTGTCACCATATCCCAGGTGTGCATCCAGTAGAGGTCAACGTAGTCGGTACGGAGGCGGCGCAGCGAACCCTCAAGCGCCCGATGCATGTTCTTACGTCCGTTGCCGCCCGCATTCGCGTTGCCCGATTCGCCGCCATGAAAGCTGAACTTGGTTGCAAGCACTAGTTGGTCGCGTAGGCTGCGATCGGCGATATAGCTACCAATCAGTTCCTCGCTGCGACCCTTGGCATACACATCGGCGGTGTCGATGAAGTTGCCGCCAGCATCGACATAGGCATGGAAGATGGACTCAGAAACCTCATCGGGCGCACCCCATCGCGGGGTACCAAAGGTCATGGTGCCGAGGGTGAGCGGGCTGACGATCAAGCCGGAGTGTCCGAGAGTGCGGAAGGCGGTAAGGCTCATAGGTTTCTTTTCTGGCTGAAACAACAAAGTCGATGAAGAGTGCTGAGTTAAAAGTGCTGAGTGCTGAGTAAGAAGAGGAGTACTGAGTACTCAGAATGGTAAAAGTGTCTTGTATATGTCAATCAAGCTCATGACGCAAAGAAGGGACACAGAAGTGATGTCTTCAATACCTAGAAGGCGCTGGCTGTCGGGCGGACAATGATTTCGTTGACATCGACATCATCCGGTTGGGACACAGCAAATAAGACAGATTGGGCGATCGCCTGAGGGGTGAGGGCAGTTTTGCGGAGTTCTTTCAAGAAGCCTTTAGCTGCATCATCCGTGATATCAGAGCCGAGTTCGGTCTCAACTACGCCAGGGGATATGATGGTCACGCGAATGTTCTTCGATTCCTGACGCAGCCCTTCAGATATTGCCCAAACAGCGTATTTTGTCGCGCAATAAACTACGCCAGTAGGTGCCACCATGTGTGCGCCGATCGATGCAGTATTGATAAATTGTCCGCCGCCTTGTGCTTCCATTATCGGTAGACCAGCCGCAATGCCGTTCAATACGCCACGGATATTTACATCAATCATGGTGTCCCACTCCTCGACTTTCAGGGCATTCATTGGAGACAAGGGCATCACACCTGCATTGTTATAGATGACATCGACGCGACCAAATTTGTCTAATGCAAAGTGGATGAATGCTTTCACATCCTCGCGATCGGTTACATCCACTGCTTTGAATTCTGCGCTGTTTCCCTGCTCGCGGATCTCTTTGACAATCGCTTCTAGCTTTTCTGTACGCCGTGCCCCCAGGACTACATTTGCACCGTTTTGAGCAAGTAACTTCGCGGTGGCTTCACCGATGCCACTACTGGCTCCAGTGATCACAATAACTTTGTTTTCTACATTTAACATGATGACTGTCCTTGCTGTTGAGGTTGATTTGACTTAGAGAAATATGCCTCTAAAGACTTCAATTCTTTGGGTATTTACTCATCGGTTTCCGCGATGGGTGAATGCCCACCGTAGGCGATTGCAGAAACAACACTGTTCACTTTTGCCTCACTGCTGCGATCCGTCACGATTACACCAACCCCTTTTTTCGCCAGTCCTTGGCTCGATCCTGTGACTAAAGCAATTTTTGCCTTGTTTCTCTTCATTGCCTCATCCTTTCAGCCTTGTCTTTCAGCATGGGTTCATCATAAGGTTGAAAAGCTTTTCCCTAAATACATAAACCTCGCAGATGATTGCCTAATCCTCTCAAATCAGGCGTTGGCAAGGGAGAAATATTCTCTATAATGAGCGTATGAGGATGGTATCAGTCAGGAATTGAGTATGGTGATTGAAACACTCAACTATGAAGCGGCAATCAGCAAGTGTGACGAACTGGCAGCATTAGTCGCCCGGCACACTGACAGTAGGGGAAACGGTGTTCATCCAACAGCAATTAGTCAGTTAGAATTCATGCGGGAATCTGATACTTCAGCCACAATGCAGGGAGTCGCCGAACCGATTCTCGGCATTGTCGTTCAAGGCAAAAAAGAAGTGTTGCTAAATGAGGAAACCTATGGGTATGGTGTGGCTCAATATCTAGTGGTGTCGGTGGATTTGCCGCTCTGTGGATGTGCGATCGAGGCGACACCTGCGAAGCCGTATCTAGGATTTAAGCTAGATTTAGACCCCGTTCAACTCTGTGACATTATTGCTCAAACTAACCCAAGCATGGGTAAGAAAGAAAACTCGGTTAGAGGCTGGTTCATCAGCGATGCCGATCCATCGTTGATTGATTGTGCTATCAGGCTGACACGGCTTTTGGACACACCGCAGGATATTCCATTCCTAGCACCAATGATCGTCCGCGAAATCTACTACCGTTTGCTAATTGGTGAACAAGGTGAAGCAGTTCGCCAAATTGCCACATCGGGCAGCAATATGCAGCGCATTGCTGAAGTGATAAAACTTATCAAGGCTGATTTTACAAAGCCACTGCGGGTTGAGGATCTAGCTCTTCAAGCCAATATGTCTCCTTCCTCGTTCCATCGCCATTTTAAAGAAGTCACCTCCATGAGTCCGCTGCAATATCAAAAGCAATTAAGACTATTGAAAGCGCGTCACCTGATGCTTGCCGAGAATGCCGATGCGGCCCGTACTGCCTATCAGGTGGGGTATGAAAGTCCTTCACAGTTTAGTCGCGAATATTCTCGGATGTTTGGTGCGCCTCCGATGAAGGACATTGAACGATTACGAATAGCTTGAGCAAAGACTGTGAGTTCGCTACAGCAAACATCCAGACACATAGCTTTTAATTTATAAGAAGTAAGTTGATCAATATAAATTTGTGTATGAGAGCCAAATGTTAAAAGAACTTCACCTCCAACAAGTTGGTCCAGCTGCCCATTTTGATGTCGCATTTGCCGATAGGCTCAATATATTTACGGGTGATAATGGTTTAGGTAAAAGTTTTTTACTCGATATAGCTTGGTGGGTGATGACTACAAATTGGGCAGAGCAACCAGCATACCCACAGCGAGTCAGAGGTGAAAATCCGCAAATTACAGCCGTAGTTAGCAATAAAAAAAATATAAGAGAGTATCAGAGCCAGTTTGATTTTTCTGAACAGCAATGGCGTAATTTACAAATGCCTCCTTTATTAAAAGAGGTAGTTATTTATGTGCGGGTTGATGGTAGTTTTTCTGTTTTTGACCCTGCTCGCCAACGCGATATTGCTTATAATTTTAATCCAAATACACTTTGGAATGGATTAAAGTTAAAAGATAAAGTTATTTGTAATGGTCTAATTCAAGATTGGGTTACATGGCAGAATCAACCTAATAAATATCCATTTGAACTCTTTTCTAATGTTATTAAAAAACTTGCACCTCACCCTTCCGAATGGATAGAAGTGGGAGAAACAACGCGAGTTTCTATTGAAGATGTGCGCGATATTCCTACAGTGAACCTACCTTACGGGAATGTTCCTGTTACTCAAACATCAGCCGGAATGAAGCGTATTCTGGGACTAGCTTATTTACTAGTGTGGACTTGGTACGAACATAAAAAAGCTTCCGAACTGCGACAACAAAAGCCAGTAAATCAGATAGTTTTACTAATTGATGAAATTGAATCTCATTTGCATCCTCGTTGGCAGAGGGTGATTTTACCAGCTATTTTATCTGTGGTGACAGAATTACAACCCAGGATGAAGATACAGGCTTTAGTAACTACTCATTCTCCACTTATTCTTGCTTCCTTAGAGCCAAATTTTCATGAGCAAGAAGATAAACTATTTTTATTTAAATTACAAGATACAGAGGTTAGCCTTGACGAAGTACCTTGGTCAAAACAAGGGGACATAGTTGGATGGTTAACCTCAGACATTTTTGGACTCAAACAAGCCCGTTCCAAAGAAGCAGAAATCGCAATTGAAGCAGCAGAGGCTTGGATGCGTGATGATGATATGAATGCGTTTCCAGAAAATCTGAGAATACCAACACAAATTCATCAGGAACTTCAAAGAGTTTTACCAGGACATGACCCATTTTGGCCCCGTTGGATAGTTACAACGGAGAAAAGAAATTCTGGGTTATCAGGGGTATAACACAGATGATGCCATTTAATCCTCCTCCAGAACCACCTGATTTTGATAAAAAAGTGCGACAAACAGGGAATGCTTGGTTGGCAAAAAATCCAAACCCTAAAAAAGGAACCAGAGATTATTGGTCGCCTTTCAAAAGTGATTTAGCTGATGGATTTAATAATCTGTGTGGCTATAGCGTTATGTATGAACCAGTTGGTACAGTAGATCATTATCGCAGCCGTGAAAATTATCGCAATTTAGCTTATGAATGGAGCAATTTACGTTTTGCTTCTGCTTGGATAAACAGTAGTAAAGGTACGCTTGATGACCAGGTACTTGACCCTTTTGATTTGGGAGAAGATTGGTTTGAAATTTTACTTCCTTCCCTACAATTAGTACTAACAGATAAAGTTCCTCCGCAACAACGTCAAAAGGCAGAATTTACTTTGGAACGGTTGCGGTTACGGGATGATGAAAGAGTCTTGCGCCAGCGTCAACAATGGTATCAACTTTATTTGGATGGGGATTTGACTCTACAAGGATTAGAAAAAAAAGCTCCTTTGATAGCGCGTGCGATAAAGAAACAGCAGCAGGCTATTTCTCAACAAGATTAACACCCCCCGCGCTAAAAGCGACGGGGATTCCTGATTCAGTGAGACAACTTACCAAGCAGACTTACATCAACTTGGCAGAGGTCGAACTCTCCACAGGCGTTAATTTGGGTATGCCCTACCCTATTTAGACCACTAGCTAAAATATTCAGAGCTGCGTTCGCGTCACGGTCTAATACAGTGCCACAATGCAAACAGCAATGGGTTCTCTGGCTCAATGTTTTAATGACTTGCTTACCGCAATGTGAGCAGTTTTGACTTGTATAGTGAGGCGGCACGGCAACCGTGACTTTACCAAACACCTTACCAAAATACTCAACCCAATCTCGAAACATTGACCAACTTACATCACTGATTGACTTAGCTAATTTGTGATTTTTAACCATGTTCCGCACTTGCAAATTTTCATAGGCAATGAGGTCGTTAGACCGAACTACGCACCTTGCTGTCTTAACTGCAAAGTCTTTACGCTGCCTTGATACTTGCAAATGTTTTTTCGCTAACTGCTTTATAGTTTTTTTCCGATTAGCAGATCCTTTCTTACGCTTAGAAACTTTGCGTTGCAACTTTTTTAGTTGCCGCTCTGATTTTCTAAGATAGCGAGGATTGTCTACAACTTGACCATTACTATCGGTATAGAAATGATTCAAACCAACATCTAAGCCAATCGTGGTTTTAGATGGTTCGATCTCTTCTCTACGATCAACATCTACACAGAACTGAGCATAGTAACCATCAGCCCGTCTAACCAGTCTGACTCGTTTAATCTGCTCAATCTGGTAGAAATTTAAGTCACGGCTACCAATTAACTTTAATCTGCCAATCTTGAACCCATCAGTTAAGGTAAGATATTTCCTGTCTTCAGAAAGTTTCCATCCAGTTTGCTTATATTCAACTGAATGACCGCGTTTCTTAAATTGTGGATATCCTTTCTTTCCTGCTATTTTCTTTTTGCAGTTATCAAAGAATCTGGCAATACCTGACCACGCTCTTTCTGCACTTGACTGTCTTGCTTGTGAGTTCAATCTGTTGGCAAATTCAAACTCTTTTGCAAGCACAGCCATGAACTTATTAAGATCGTATCTGTCAGCACCGCGGTTATCCATCCAATACCTCAAAGCCTTATTACGGCAAAACAAAGCAGTACGAATCGCCTCGTCAATTAGGCTGCACTGTTCTGTTTTACCTTTTAATTTTGCTTCAATAACTAGCATGGATTTAATCAATCTTATGTACTGTATTCTAACATAAACCCATTTTTATGATAAATGGGTAAAAGTTCAATGAACTTGTCACAGACTATTAAGGCGCACATCGCGTTATATATTTCTGTTAGAGCAGTTTCTTACCAAAAGAGTTATTTTTCTATTTTTTTACTCATATATACAAACGTGCTTGCATTATCAATAGGCAGTATGTAACTTGGCAAGTGTGCAGTTTAGTAGGAGAGGAACTGAAGTTTAGTTGTATCTGAGTTGAGCTATACCTGTACTAAAGTGACATAAATTGTAAATTACTTTTTAATTTACAAGCAGTTTGGTAAGGTGCTAGTTTAATTTGCTTTCAATTGATGAAGTCTTTCAGTTGGAATTGAGTTTGATGATATGTGAGAACGTTATCTACACCCAGAAAACACTTGCCGAAAGATACGGGATTTCCATTGCCGCTTTACAACGGTGGTATCCCTATGCCGGTATAGTCAAACCCCGAAAGCGGGGAGGATATTTTGATGCAACAACAGTCGAGATTGCCGACATTTTCTACGTTGCTATCAAGATTCGGCGGCTGACTTGTGAAGAATATTTACAGCAGGTAATTCCTGCTGGTGGCTTAGATGCTTATTTGCAAAAAGTCAATGACGTAAGCCTTTATGACTTTTTGACTAAGCATATATCTGATGAAGAAAAAAATAACCCAATTGTGCAAGCAGTTATTAGGAGAATTGAGCGAAATGAAGCATATCAACAAAGTGGCAGAGACTTTGCAGGTGTCGCCTGATGTAGTACGTACCTGCTGTCGGTTGTTAGATTTAGCTTTGCAGCCAAATGATACGCTTGACGAAACTGTGGAGCAGCAGCTAGTTCAACTCAAAGAGATAGCCTCCCGTGAAGGTATGTCCCTTGAAGAAGCTGCCCAGCACTTAATTGCAATGCGCGATCGCAAATCAGAAGTAGGCGAACATAAGTTCGACAAGCGCGAGTACATCAAACAGCGATTTGGCGTAGACCCAGAACAAGCTTTGCCTGACAGCTTTGTAGGAATACTTTACCGAGATGCAGATAGGGGTATTCAGTTAGGGGAATTACGCCATAAGGTGGTGCTTGAATCTTCGACACTTGCTCTAGAAGAATTTGTTTTTCATGGCAGCAGTTTACTTGGTGAAGGTAATACTTCCGTTCCGGCTGGTTACGATGAAGCGCAAGAGCGAATTAATTCGCGTATCAATAACGATTTTTTCGGCAAGGTGAACTGGGGGGAACAGACTCATCCACTGTTAGTCGGTACATCGATACCGCAGCCGAGACAGTTGAAGTCCTCGCAGCCGAAAACCGCGCAATCTCCGAAGAAATAGTAGCTCAAATGCTACCCATCTGCTATCAAATACGGGATGAGAGTTTACTCAACTTGAGAAAGACATCTACCCAGGCAGTTGGTATAAATCTACTTTCGGTAGTAGCTGGTACTGTTATTGGGACGTGGGTAGCAGTTCCCCCAACTCAAGAGAGACAGGAAATTCCGAGTATTCAACCAATTTTGATTGGTGTGGGTATAGGCGAATTAATTGGTTTAATTTTGGCACTAGTACAATACCTTCGCCAAAAAAAGAGTATGAAGAGTTAGGGCTGCCGTAGTAGAGTTATTGTCTCTCACAACGACAACTCAGAAGCTACAAGCAGCCCATGTTCGATATCCTATCACTGCTACAGTG
>JBGTMK010000066.1:0-10043 GCA_041743605.1 Nostoc sp. | reverse complement strand
GTAGTTAAAAATTATGGAAATTTGCCTTTAGTAGATTGTTACGCTGGGCAACTCAATCAAGTATTCATGAATATTATCAGTAACGCAATCGATGCACTCGATAGCTATAACAGTAAACGTGCGATCGCAGAAATTCATGTTAATCCTAATATAATTACAATTACTACAGAAGTCATCGAAACGAACTGTGTGATCCGAATTGCTGATAATGGTTCAGGAATGACAGAGGCAGTCAAAGAACAACTGTTTAATCCCTTTTTCACAACTAAGCCTGTAGGTAAGGGTACAGGATTAGGTTTATCAATTAGCTATCAGATTGTAGTTGAAAAACATGGGGGAACACTGAGATGTGTATCAGAACCTGGACAAGGAACTGAGTTCTGGATTGAAATTCCCTTGTCTATTAACAGACAAGCAGTTAATTGTATTAACTCATTGAGTTTTATGAATTGTCAGAATCCAGAAATACTTGCAGTGAGAGATTGGGATTCAACAGTTTCTTATTTTGACTCTCCGAATTTATGATCTAAGGAAGCCTTAGATCGGATTTCTCTCTGAATTATTCTTCAAGTTTTTGATTTAATGTATAAAAACGGATTTAGTTATCTGCGTAATGATGCCAGCAGCGGACATAGCAAAATCAATCTGTCATAAATACTTAACTATGGTTGTATTGAAGTTGACAGATATAATATTTATGGTTGTAAGGCCTACTTATGAGTTATAAGTTATGATTTATGAGTTTTATTTCTAACTCCTAATTTCTAACTTTTTACCTGTACTGATCGTGAATCTACGCCGCCTAATTCCAATTTTTGATAGTTCAGTCTCCAACTGGGGATTAGAAGCGCGGTTGTTGCGCTGGTTAACGTTGATTTGGCTGTTTGTCGGCTTGGTCATGCTATTTTCAGCATCCTACCCCGTTGCTGACGGTCGTCATGATGATGGGTTGTACTACTTTAAGCGTCAAGTGCTTTGGGTATTTGTTTCCTTAATTGGATTCAATATTATTGTTAATTTACCATTGCAGAAAATTTTGGGGCTAGCCCATTGGTTTTTGTTGCTATTTTTGGCGTTAATTTTCGTCACACTGATCCCAGGATTGGGAAAAAAGGCTTTTGATGCAGCGCGTTGGATTGCGATCGGGCCAATTCCGATTCAACCTTCAGAATTAATTAAACCCTTTTTGGTGCTGCAAAGTGCGCGGCTTTTTGGTCAGTGGGAACGAATCAGTTGGCGGGTTCGCTTGGCTTGGTTGGGTATTTTTGGCCTGGTACTTTTAGGAATTATTGCCCAGCCTAACTTGAGTACAACAGCACTTTGCGGTATGACTATCTGGCTAATTGCTTTAGCAGCTGGCTTACCTTACAAGTATCTGGGAGGGACAGCAGTTGGTGGAGTGATGTTGGCATTACTCAGTATTAGTATTAAAGAGTATCAGCGTAAGCGGGTAATGTCATTCCTTAATCCTTGGGCGGACGCTACAGGAGATGGCTACCAGTTGGTGCAAAGTTTACTAGCCGTGGGTTCTGGTAGAACTTGGGGTTCTGGATTTGGGCTTTCTCAGCAAAAGCTGTTTTATTTACCAATTCAGGACACCGATTTTATTTTTGCAGTGTTCGCCGAAGAGTTTGGCTTTGTTGGCAGTATGGTGTTGTTGGCACTTTTAGCTACATTCGCCACTCTCGGATTAGTTGTGGCACTAAAGGCTAAAAATACAGTACATCGATTGGTAGCGATCGGTGTGACGGTTTTGATGGTGGGACAATCATTGCTCCACATTGGTGTTGCTACAGGTTCTCTACCAACTACTGGCTTACCTTTGCCTATGTTTAGTTATGGTGGTAATTCCATGATTGCTAGCTTAATAGCTGCTGGGTTGCTGATTCGGGTAGCACGCGAGAGTAGTGAAGCTGAGGTAGTACCGTTGCGAAAACCCCTGTTTGAAAATGGGCGCAGACGCCGAGCTTTTCATAAAAATAGAAATTGAGCTAGCAAAAGCTCTTTGCGGGAATTGAATAGATTATGAAAGACCTAAAAGAAACATTGAAGGTATATCTCTGCTTTTCACATCACTCAAAAAGTTATCTCTAAGGTAAGGGAGTCTTAAATGGACTATTGTTGGATGGAAGACTAGGCGCAAGTGGGTTAATGCTAGGTATAGGAGTAGGCTCTACTTTTTTGAGAACTGTGATTGCAAATCCTCTTTGCTGGGGTTGCTGCTTACCAGATATATCATTCACTAGCAGTCCGATTTGAGGCGGGAAGGCTTGATTGACTGGAAGCTTT
The DNA here is from genome assembly GCA_041743605.1 of Nostoc sp. GTDB lineage: Bacteria > Cyanobacteriota > Cyanobacteriia > Cyanobacteriales > Nostocaceae > Nostoc. Next base: position 7,754 of record JBGTMK010000066.1, on the reverse strand, counting down.
ATTGAGTCAACTGGTTTAACGTCATTGCCGTATGGCAGAAGTTTAACCTGAATATTTTCTCCCTCTACTCTCCAACTCAGAGTAGCAGATTCCCCTTCGTTAAGAACAACATTTGGTTGCTCACTACCGTTGATTCTAAAAGAGACAATCTTAAATGGTTTAGGTAATATTCCAATTTTTGATTCAGTCTTTTTAGAACTAATTTTATCACTCCCATTGTTTGGAAAAGCTTTGATTTCAAAGGCGAAGTTTCCAGCTTTATTTGCTGACAGAGGAATATTTGTACATCGCAGTTGTTGATTTTGTTGTGTACATAGCTTTTGAAGTTTAGGGTCTGCAAGATTACCTTGATTAAATTTATAAGTAATTGGTTCACTATATAATGTACCGTCATCTGCACTGCCAGCAATTTGAACTTGTGCCAACAATAATGGACGAGCAATTGCCCAGCTTAAAAGAATATTTTGACCTTTTGTATACTGTGGCTTATCTGCTTGGAAACTAAGTACTTCAGCAATTTGTTTTTCAGCTATTTCTACTTGGGTTGTTTGACTGGCTACTTGGTTATTGGGAGAAAATAACTGTATACCACTACGATAAAAGGCTTGTAACTCAAAAGTGTAGTTTCCTTTTGTTTTCACTCCAGTTTTAACATTGCTACAAATTAGCTCTTGTTTCTCTTGCACCTGACAAGGAGGTATTTGATTAGCGCTTCCCTTACCCAGTGTTTCAGGAATGCCATTACTAAAGTCATAAGTAATAGGCTGAATAGGTTGCGAACCTTTGGCCGTCAGAACCAACTTTTGCAACTGTTGATAATTGTGAATATCCCACTTCAAAGCTACTTCATCCTCTTCCTCAGTAATTCGAGGATTATTAGCACTAAAGTTTTCTAATCTTAAAGGATCGGGATTTAAAATTCGCCAAATGATAAAGCCTATTCCTCCTAATAACCCCAATACTGCTAAAATTAACAAAATAAATTGCCACCAAGGACGGGGTTTCCATACCAAAGTTCCTTGAGGCAATGTGTTAGGTAAGGGTAAATTTTGTGGGTCTTTGATGTCGAGTTGAAAGTTGACCACTAGCCCTGCACCAAACCACGGTCGTCGCCACCAAGGTCTGGGTTTAACCGTCAAATTGGCTACTGCGCTTCTATTGGGTAATAATCTTACTTCAGTAGGATCAAATTTATAAGTATATAGTTCTTCTTCATCCCGACTTTTTAAGCTTAATATCAGTTCGCGGACAATATTACCTTGGTTAGCTAGTGATAATTCGTACTTGCCAAGACTACGGCTAACTTGTCCTAAAATGGTATGAAGTTCTATATCTAGGCGATAATTTGTCGGAATTTGGATGTATACCAAATCCAACAGCACTAAGTCTGGAGAGTTTTCTGAATACAAGCGGATTGTTGGAGAATAGCTTCCTGCAAGGGTATCCCCTGGTGGGTGAAATTTTAACAATATTTGACCTTGAGTACCAGGGTTGAGTTCTAGTGCAGTGACATCAGATACTAATCCTGTCCCCTCGTATCCAGTTGCCGGATAATTGATTGTGAACCAGTCCTCATCTAAATCTGGGCAACTCAAGCGGAACCTATCTACGAGATGAGAGCGATTGTCTACTATTACCTCCACTTGCAGAGGCTCACCAGGATTGAAAATTAGCGGTTTGTTGGGGTTGGTGTTCGGTCTAATGGAAAATGTCGGGTCATTCACCCGAATTGCAGTCTGTTCTGCTAGCAGAACCTTAATTTGATTTGGGAAGGTTATGGGAGTATCTTGGGGATAATGTAGAGGAGAATCTACGACTAATGTATAGTCATAGGTTCCGGGGAAAGCATTTGCGGTAATTTGAAACTCAAATTTTACTTCGTCGCTATTCTGTTGAGGAGCTAATGCTAAACTTTCTCTAGGAGAACTAGACCAACCGGTTAAATTTTGAAATACTTCGTCAAAAACAAAATATAGGTCAATAACTGCACTCTGATCTCCCTGATTGATCACAACAACATAGAGTTCAATGGTATCTCCTGGCATCCCAAATTGAATTCCAGGCGGGTTGATAATAACTTGTAGTGGATTGAATTTAGCTTGCATCTTATCAACTCCCTTATTTGATGCGGTGTAGTTTGACTTGAAAATCTTCACTTCCACTCACAATCATGGTTCCTTGATTAGTTTTCAAGTCGATACTATTGATTTTTTTAGAGCTTTGGTAAATTGTTTTACCTTCTGCTGCCTTTGTTTTATCGAGTTTATGTTCGGGGGTTAAGTACCAAACCATGACTCGTCCATCATCACCACCACTTACTAAGAGACTACCATCATCACTAAATGCCAGACTACGCACAGATGTTTTTGATGCTGACCAACGGTCTAGTGGTGAGCAATTGAGTTCATTTATTTGTTCGAGTGGATTTGGATTTTTCACAGTTTGGCACTGATTTAAATTCCAAATCGTAATGAATCCCGCAGAATCAGAGGTTGCGAGGATTTTTTCTGCCGAGTTAGGAACAAAAGTCAATGCCCAAATATAGTCTTCACGTCCAACTAATGGGTCTAGTTTTTCTAGATTTTGCACTGATAAACCTGGGAATTGTTTATCAGACTGAGTTGGATTCCATTGCCATAAAATGAAACGCTTAAAGTTTCCGGCAATTACTAGAGTTTTTGCATCTGGACTGAGATTTAATGCCCGGACTTGGAAACCTGATAGTTTCAAGGTACTTTGGATATCGATAACTTGCGGTTCTGGCAGAAAATCGCTGTTAGGCGCTGGTCTTGACCACAATCTAACTTTACCACTGCCATAACCACTGAATAAGTTAAGTGAGTTTGAGGTGAAAGCTAAATCAAAAACGCGATCGCCTTTTGCTTTAGAATCTTTAAGGTCTTGAAGTTGGCTAATCTTTGCACCTGATGGGACATCTCTAAGTTCAATTACACCATTATCTAGACCAACAGCAGCACGATCGTTTTGTAACGGCATGAAGCGTAAGACTTGTACTGCATCATCGGTAATCGCCATCAAACCCTTTGGCTGTTGCGGTTTATCACAGGCAACAGGCTGCCCAGGATATTTTACTGTATCGTCGGGGTTTAAGCTATCAGTGCCAATTCTCCAAAGTCTTAAGGTGCAATCATCTGAGCCACTGACCACAGATAAACCAATGCCACTAAAACGGACTGAGTTGACAGAACGTGTATGCATTACACCTCTTGGTTGCAATATTAATGCTAGGAGTGCAGCTAAAAGTGCGATCGCAGCCAGTTGTAGCCATAAAGGTATAATTGGCAGAGTCTCTACTTCTAATGTCTGCGTGGCGGGGTCTGTACTCCCTAAACGTTGGTCGGATAATTCCGATTTAGCCTCCAGCAACAAAGTTTTGCCGATTCCTACCCAAGGACGTTTTGTTTTAACATCAAGAATGATCTTACTTGTCTCTCCTAAATGGAGATTGGCAATTTCAGGAAGCTTTTTGAAACTACATTTTCGCCAGTCTCTACCTTGAACCTGGATATTAATTTGCTGATTTAGATTGCTAGCATTTTTAAATAGTAATTCAAAGGAAGCTGTATCAGATTTCCAGTCAGGCAACCATGCCGATTTACTAGGAATTTTGAGGTGTTTTTCTGTGGTAGTAAAGTCTATAAAACCCACAGGTAAAACTTCAATCTTACCTTCAGCATTACTTGGATAACCATTATTGCTAACAGCTTCAATAGTAAAAGGGTAATTTTGGCTGGGCGCTTGGACTACAGAAGGAGGTTGGCATTGAAATGTCGCTTCTGCTAAACCACCTGGATCTAAGGATAATCGGCGTTCTGCACTGCCAGCTATCCAAGATGGGTCAACACCTGTAAAACGTAGGACTACATCAGTCGGTTGTTGCCCCAAATTCCGCACTCGTACTGGTATATCTACAGAATTGCGGGGATAAACTTGGAACTCTCGCACAGGTAATTCTACACTTAAATGCGTTGGTCTGTTATCTCGCTCGATTTTCAGACGTAGCACAAGTCTGGATTGTTGTGCTAACTGTGGTGAGAAAATATTCACCATCAGGTTGACAGTACCGACAAATCCCGGAATGGGTGTATTGAATACAAAGACTTGGAAAATGGTACTACTGCCCGGTGGCTTGGCTGCTGCTACCTCTGGTTCGAGTCGATACCAGCGATATCCTGTGTTCCGGGTTTCTCCGGCTGCGGTAATTTCTATCTGAAAATTGACAAAGCGATCGCTATCATTATTGACAGTTACCTCAAAGGAGACTGGAGTATCACCTGGACGAAAGGTTAGATTCTGAGTAGAAAGGCTGGCATTAATAACACTTTTTTCCATACTAGTATTTGTAATATTTTTTTATATTTTGGATGATTATGACTATGAAAAAATTAATGTCTGTCAAAAATTGACAATAGTTTTTTTCCTTTGATTATTGAAATGTATATAATATTAAATATTGTGTAATAAATTTGTCAATTTATAAAAGTTATTTTCAGAAGCGATCGCTAATGAGAGATATCTGACTTTTCACGACATCTGGAAAACCTCTCTCTAAATCTCTCTCCTAAAAGGAGAGAGACTTTGAATTTTCCCCTTCCCGCATCGGGAAGGGGGTTAGGGGGTTAGGTTAATCGTTGCCTTTTCCACATAACGTGAAAAGTCAGTGAGAGGTATGAGTTAAAAAGAATGTAGAGACATAGCAGTGCTACGTCTCTACAAGGGTTTTGGATAATGTATATTTAATTTTCCGCAATGTTTTAACTCAAATTAAAATCGCTGACCAATACCTAGATGGACTTTGCTTTCACCCTGGTCATTAATGCCATAGTCAGCCCGAATTAAGCCTAGTGGTGAATCTAATCGCACTCCAGCCCCATAACCAAAACCATAACCTTGTTTATCCCGTACACCCGCAGGATCTCCCAATACAGTATCACCAGAACCTAAATCTGAGGCGAAGTCGGCAAATAATACGCCACCAACGATTGGTAAGACAGGGAAGCGATATTCTGCGGAAGCTAACACATAACTGCGACCACTTCCAACTTCTCCAGAATCGTAACCGCGCACTGAGTTGGAACCACCCAAGTTAAAGCTTTCGTAAGGTGGTAAATTACCAATAACAGTACCAGCTTGGACATTCACTGCAAATACTTGTGGCTGTTGGCTGTTAAATAATTGGACTGGTAAATACTGGCTGTAATTAGCTTTGAGGCGATTTAGGGAAATATTACCTTCACCGATGGGTACAGATTGTTCTGTACTCAAACTCAGAACGGAACCTTGAGTTGGATTGAGGGGATTATTCCGTTGGTCTTTGGTGGCGGTGAAGGATACGGTAGTTAGGTCATCAACACCAGTTCCACTGGCAGACAGGGGATTGCCTTGAGCGTCATTTGGGGTAATATTACCTTGGCGATCGCGAATACTAGTTCGGGTATAGTTTAATCCTAATGAGGTGTTCCAGTCGTCAAGGGGTCGCTGTAAGCTGACACCACCACCAATTTGACCTTCTCGCACTTTGTCGCCGTTAGCTAGGGTAATCTTGTCATCAAAGGTTTGCGAAAGTTCCTGATTCCGAAAACCATTCACAGTGTAACCTAAGCGATCGGGGTCAGTTGTCCGATAGGGACTGATAAATTTGCTATTAAACTGCAAGTCTCGGCTACTTACAGCCAGATTCACACCTAAAGTGTCATTAATTCCGCCGACATTCTGATCTTGATAGCTAATTGTGCCTACTAATCCCTGATCAGCATTGTAACTACCACCCACGTTAACACCACGCGCCCCAGTTTCTTTGAGTTGGTAAACTAAATCAAGTTTGGTCGCATCTCCTTCTAAGGCAACATTCACGCTCTCAAATAAACCAGTACGATATAGCTGCTGGATGTCTTGTTTAACGGCATTTTCTTGGAAGATTTGACCAGGTTTCAGCTTGAGTTGCTGTTGCAGGAAATCTGGTTTGGTGCGTCCGGCGACGGGATTACCCTTGCTATCAATGGTTTTACCCTCATCGTTGATAAAGCGAAACTTGATATCACTCACTAAGCCTTCAGCAACATTCACAGTGAGAATGCCTTGAGAATTGGGTTTAATTGATAGCACTCGCGCTAAGTTATAACCATTGTCGGCGTACCACTTGTTAATTTGTGCTACTCCTTGCTGGAGTCCAGCCGGACTGATGGTGGTTCCAATCTGAGATTGCAGTTGTTGTTGGGCTACTTGATAGGTGAGGACTTTCGCACCAGATAATTGGAGCGATCGCACAATCACCGGCTGTACTTGATAAACTACATTCAATCCAGCTTGTGTACTAAAGCTATTTACACTGACATTGCTAAATAAGCCTGTATCTAATATTGCTGTGACATCTTTTTGTAGTTGGCTTTGACTAGTTTCTCCACCAGCCTGGGTTTTAATTACTTTCCGAATAATATCTTGCAATTCTTGATTGGCTCCCACTACCTGTACATCTGTAGCTGTTACTACTAAATTGCTCTCAGTAGTAGAGGTTTTGGGGGATGAGGGGAATGGGGGAGAGGAGGAGATGAGGGGGAGTGTTACTGGTGAATTATCCTTTTCTGCTGAGTTTAAGACTACTGCACCTGTTTTTACAGCGACGGGGTTTTGGGAAAATTGTTGTGCAACTATAGTTTCTGGAGAAGCAATTGTCTCTACCCGTGCGGGAGTATCTTCAATTATTGGCACTACCAAGTTACCCGCTTTTGCAGTTGGAGTAACAGTTTTAACCGATGCAGCCGCTGCTTGCTGAGTCACATTGGCAGCAGCTAAAGTAGCTAAAGTAAAAATAGCAGTAGCAGAAACTCGCATAATATTGAACCTAATTAACTGGGAGTTAGTTGTAGAGAGGCTGGCGAATAGGGATAATACTAACTTCCAGCTTCTTGGCCGATTTCCCTATTTATACCTCTTACCCAAACAGACAGTTAATTTTGATATTTTGTTTCTTATGAGTAATACTCGATCATCCTTAACTTCTAACTCTCAATCTGCAAGTTCTCCTTTACGGTTACTTGTATTAAGTAATGGTCATGGGGAAGATGTGATTGCAGTTCGGATTTTGCAAGAACTCCAACGACAACCAAACCCACCAGAGATATTTGCTTTACCTCTGGTGGGTGAAGGACGGGCTTACCAACATTTGGATATTCCCCTCATTGGTTCAGTCCGCACTATGCCTTCTGGTGGATTTATTTATATGGATAGCCGCCAATTAGCGCGGGATGTACGCGGTGGTTTATTGCAACTTACCCTCAGCCAGATTAAAGCTGTCCGCCGTTGGGTGAGTTCTCAAAAAAAATTAGGCAATAAAAGAGCGATTTTAGCTGTAGGAGATATTGTCCCGCTATTGTTTGCAACTTTCAGTGGCGCTAATTATGCTTTTGTGGGTACGGCGAAATCTGAATATTATGTACGGGATGAAGCTGGATTATTACCACGGAAGTCTAAAGATGCCCGTTGGGAAAACTTTTCTGGTTCAGTTTACCATCCTTGGGAACGTTGGTTAATGAGTCGTCGCCGTTGTCAGGCGGTGTTCCCCAGAGATGCGCTGACGACGGAAACATTAAAACAATGGCCAATTCCAGCTTTTAATTTGGGTAATCCCATGATGGATGGTCTAGAACCGACTTTTTCACGCCAGCAATTTTATAGTCAGGATAGTCAACGGCAGGAGACAGTGCGGCCTTTGATGGTGACTCTTTTTCCTGGTT
>JBGTMK010000065.1:0-14766 GCA_041743605.1 Nostoc sp. | reverse complement strand
AACATAAAAAGCTATTTGACCCATGTTTTTTCAATCATTTACGACAATTCGTCCTATTTTGAATGAAAAGTTGATATTCAGATACAGTTTTAAGCTTTTTATCTGTATCAAGAGCTACAAAATTAGATGCGCTTACCCTGCATTATTTCCAGCATCCCTTGACTGTAACCTATGCGCGAACTGCGATTGTCTCCCAACTCTGCCAAAATACGTTTGTATGCCGACCAGGAGATATCTTTAACCAACAATTGATGACCTGCTTTAACAATTAGTTGATTGAGTTCAAATAACATAGCAAATTTCCTGCTCTTTATTTTATGTGAGCAACGGTAACACCAGTGCCGCCATCTGCTTGTTCTGCTGGTTCGTAGTTTTTCACTCTGGAATGCTGTTGCAAAAAGGCGTGAACTCCTTGTCGCAGCTTACCAGTGCCATACCCGTGAATAATCCAGACTGGGCCTGTAGCTTCGGAAATGGCTTTATCTAAAATGTATTCAGCATCAGCTACCCGTTTACCACGCAAATCGATGGTATTTTGGGAAGTCCGAATTTCTGGAACATTTTGCGGTGGCGGGGTTACTGCTGCTGGGGCTGGTTTGGGTTTGACGATTGGTTCGGGTTTTTGACCATCTAGAGATTCTACGTCTTCCAACTTCACATTCATCTTCATTAGCCCAAAGCGAACGCTTAATTCCCCATCTTCATTAGGGGCGGTGATTACATCGGCTGTTTGTCCCAGTTTGGGAACGCGAATGCGATCGCCTACTTTGGGCATAAATCCAGCTTTTGGTTTTGCTGGCGTTGCTGGCTGATATTGCTGGCCAATTTGATTCAAGGCATTGGTGGCTTGCTGTGCCTCTTGGGCTGTGGGCGTACCTTTCTGCAAGCGGCGGATTACTTGGGCAATTTCACCTTTTGCTTGAGCGATCGCTTGTTTTACAGCTACTTCCTGTGAAGCCCGCAAACTGCTTTCCCTCTCCTCTAAACTTGCGGCTTTTGCGGATACTTCTTTGTATAAACGTTCCGCTTGCTGCAACAAAATTTGGGCTTCGGCAGCTTTGGTTTCTTGGCGGCGGCGTTGCGCTTCTAACCCAGCAATCACCTGGTTAACTTCATCTGTGGCCTCTCCCACTTGAGTTTTCGCCTCTTCTACCACTTCTGGGTTTAATCCCAAGCGCAGAGCAATGGTTAAGGCGTTAGAACGTCCGGGGATGCCCCACAGCAGACGATAAGTAGGCGAGAGAGTACTTTCGTCAAATTCTACAGAGGCATTTTCAAACCGATCGTCTTCGTATTTCAGGGCTTTTAGTTCGCCGAAGTGAGTGGTGGCGATCGTTAGCTGGGCATGGTTGGCGAGATATTGCAATAAGGCGATCGCTAAAGCACTACCTTCAACTGGATCGGTTCCAGCGCCGACTTCATCGAGTAAAACGAGTGATTGGGGAGTGGGGAGTGGGGAGTGGGGAGTGGGGATTTCTAGATTCTCTTCTTCCCTATTCCCTATTCCCCACTCCCTACTCCCTCTCTCTAATGCTTCTAAAATCCGGCTAATCCGGCGGATGTGCCCAGAGAATGTGGATAAACTTTGCTGTAAGGATTGTTCATCGCCAATATCTGCCAGCACTTTATCAAACCAAGGTATTTCCACTGGTTCGCGGGCGGGGACAAATAAACCCACTTTGGCCATCAATGCTGCTAACCCCAAAGTTTTTAAGGTTACAGTTTTACCGCCAGTATTTGGCCCGGTGATTGTTACTACTCGAATTAGGGGATTTATCAGCAAATCTACAGGAACTACTGGTTGTCCTTGTTCGTGCTGTTGTTGCCACACTAACAGGGGATGTCGTAAGTTCCGCAAGGTAATGATTTCATTATCTTCTCGCTGGATAAATCGCGGGGGATTCGCCCCTAGCCAGTAACTATATCGTGATCTAGCGGTTGCCAAATCCAAAGTGGTGGCGATCGCTAATAATCTCTCCAAATCTGGTTTGACTGCGGCTACTTGTTCTGTCAAAACCCGGCGAACCGCTTCTTCTTCGGCTTGCTCTCTTCTGATAATCTGCCGCAGTTGGTTCCCTAAAGGCACTACTGAATTCGGTTCCACGTACAACGTCGCACCGCTGGTAGAAGTATCGTGGACAATACCGGGGATGGCATCTTTTTGCGGTGCTTTTACGGGGATGACATAGCGATCGCCCCGTTGCGTAATTAGCTGTTCTTGAACTGCTCCAGATTTTGCTTGTAAGATATTTTGCAGCTTTTGAGTAATTTGGCTGCGTAATCGCCGCAAATCTGTGCGAATTTCTCCCAGTTTTAGACTCGCGCGGTCAGTTACCTGGGCCCGTTCATCAATACAGCGGTGAATTTCCTGTTCTAGTTCTGGATAAGTCCGCAAATCGGCAACCAACCCAGTGAGTATCGGCAAATCTTCCTGATTGTCAATGACACGGCGCAAATTTCTGGCACCAGCGAGGGTGGTAGCGATCGCTAACAGTTCATCCCCCGTCAAAATTCCACCGCGTTCTGCCCGTTCTAGGGAATCACCAATATCTTGAATTCCCTCAAATGACAGTCCCGTGGTTAGACGATTTTCCAGTTGGTAGACTTCTTTGGTTTGCTCTAACAACTGTTCGCTTTGGGTCTGAGAATCAGGTATTTTCAGATGACGCGCAGCTGTCGCCCCCAGCTTAGTTGCCGCAAAGGTGGCAAGGTGCTGGCAGAGGCGAGGCCATTCTAATAGTTCTAAGGTTTCAGATTGGATCAAGGATTTCAACATCTAATCTGAAATTATCGTAACAATTCTAGCTCCTAGATGGATAAATCTTAAAGGAGAAAATTTTGCTTTAGTCAATAGTCAATCAATTTTGTTGGGATTTTAGTCTGATGCTTTGGTTTGGCTGTGCAACGCCCTAAGCAAAAAAATTGTAGGTTGGGGAGCCACAGCGCCCTTGCGGGTTCCCAGCGTTGTAGCAAGTGGCGTTGGAGGCTTTGCCAAAGCCAAGATCCTGATATATGTTGAGTTGCGCTCCGCTCCACCCAACCTACGTCTAATGCACTATTAGCTTGCCACGCCACTACATATACTTAATACCCTTAGATTTTTCAGAAATAAAATATGAGTCCTATATGATAATGCGACTGCTTCTCTGAAAATTATATGCTTGTCGGCAATCAAATTATTTTTTATTTATTTAAACTTGGGTTAATATTTTATTCAAATCTTTAAGAAGATTATCATTTAATTAAATAAAAATTAAATTTATATTTTTATGATCAAATGCTCAGTAAACAAGTAGTGTAGTTTATTATATTTATAGTTGTAGTATTAATTTAATAAATAAATTAGATGTTACACAACTACCAGCACATATCATTTACGAAATATTATGCTGTTTAGCCCAGCTAACTTGCCCTATTGGATATTTCTGGGAATTGGTGTCTTGCTATTCTTATTTATGATAATTTCTGGCGGGGGAGGGCAAGATATTGATGCAGATGTTGATGTAGATGCAGACCTCGATGCAGATAGCAATAGTGAATTGGGCTTTGGACAATTTTTGGGATGGGTAGGTATTGGTAAAGCACCATTGATATTGTTACTAGCAACAGATATGAGTTTGTGGGGTCTTTTGGGTTGGATGTTAAATGTTTGGATTAGTGGAAATTCAAATAGTAATATTACTGGTTTTATTGGGAGTATTATATTATTTGGTTCGCTGATTATCAGTTTATTAATAGGAGGATTGATAGCACGACCAATTGGCAAGATTTTTGCCGAGTTTAGCGAGGATGCAAGTAGCGATCGCTTGATAGGTTGTATTGGTATTGTTACGTCTGCTTACATTCCTATGGAAAATCTGGGCAGGATTGGACAAATAGATGTGCTGGATACAAAACGTAATCTTTTGACAGTTAGCGCTGTTATACCAGACTGGGCAACGATTGCACCACAACGTGGAGAAAAAGTTTTAATCATTGAACACAAGGTACAAATTTATGTAGTTATTGCCAAAGATAGTCCTGATCAAGAACACTGGTTAACTAACTCATCCCAGAGAAATTAAACTTAGTGAGAGAAAAAAATATGCTTTTTTGGTTAACTTTTATCCAGTCTTTACCGAGTGTCGCAATAGCTGAAGTTCCACAAATTAATTTGCAACCACAACAAAAGCAAATAACATTAATTTCTCAGACACTCCCTGTCAGAATCCAGCCGACTATTGCCCAAATTAATGGGGGATTAGTATTTCCTGGAATAATTGCTGCTTTAGTTTTATTACTACTATTTAGCCTGTTTGCTTATACGCGGGTTTATGTAGTGACACCCAATAACGAAGCTTTCGTTAGGACTGGGGGTCTTTTTATCAAAAATAAAGCGGTAATTCTCTATGGGGGTTGTATTGTTCTACCAGGATTTCATCAGCTAACTCGCGTACCTCTGCGAGAAATTTCCATTGATGTGGAACGTACTGGTAAACTTGCAGTTCGGACTAAAGATTACTTACGAGCAGATATTCGAGTCACTTTTTATGTATGTATTAATGCCTCTGAAGACGATGTTTTAACAGCAGCCGCTAGACTATCTCAAAATGGCATTAAAATTACTCCTGAAGATATTAAAAACGCTTTAGAAAAAAGAGCAGATGATGCAATTAGGGCGGCAGCTAAAACTAAGGATTTAGCGGAAATAGATTCTGATAAATTGGGGTTTGCTCAGGAGGTGTTGAACTTAGTTGGCACGGATTTGAAAAAAGTCGGATTAACTCTAAATAACATCGCCATTTCCGAAATATTAGAAAGTGTTACCTACGATCCAGATAACTTCTTTGATGCTCAAGGTGTGCGTTTGCGAACAGAAATTATTCAGCGCTCAATTCAACAAAAAAGGGAAGTTGAGTTAGCAGCACAAGTGACAATTGAGCAAAAAGAACTAGATGCCCAAAAGCGATCGCTACAAATTGCTCAAGAGCAAGAAAGCGCTAAATTGGAGCAAAAATTGCAAGTAGAAGCACTAAAAGCACAGAAAGAACGCGAAATTCAAGAATCCAAAGATCGGGAAGCTGCAACAGTACGCCGTACTAAAATTTTGCAAGAAAAATCAATTGAAGAAGAAGAAATTCGCAAAAAATTATCGGTGCAGCAAAGCCAAATTGAAGCTGATATTTCCCTAGAAGAACGCAATAAACAGCTAAATGTAGCACAAACACTGCAAAAACAAGAATCAGAGCTTGCAGAGATTTTACGTCAACAAAGTGTAGAATCTGGAAAGCTAGAAGCACAAGTGCTGATAGCTGAGTCAGAACGATTGGCAAAGCTAGCTCAAGAAGATGTAGCGATCGCAATTGCGAACAAAAAACGCGAAAGCTTTGTTGCACAAGCACAACAAGCCAAAGCCGAGGAATCAGTTAAGACAGCAAGTGAAGTTGAAAAAGCCGAACGCAACAAACGCCTATCGGTGATTGCTGCGGAACGAGAAGCTGAAGAACGGAGTATTGGCGATCGCAACGTAGTAGAAATCGATGCTTTCCGCCGTCGTCGTCAAGCAGAAATCGCCCAACAAGCAGCAGAATTAGAAGCTGAAGCAATTCGTACTCTAGCAGCAGCTAACCGTGATAGAGTTTTAGCAGAAGCAGAAGGTATTCAAGCAAAAATTACCGCCGACAATTCCATCAGTAACGCCAACCTCACTGCCAAAATTATCACCACCATTTGGCCAGAATTAGCCGATAAACTACCAGAAATTGTCACCGCTTTAGCACCACAGCCGGGAGTTTTAGGAGATACTCGTATCTATTCATTTCCTGGTGCGAATGGTAGTAGTGGCAGTCAAGATATTAATAAATTGCTACTATCCACAAGCGGACTTTCTTTAATCAATACTTTACTTGACGAAGGTAAATTAGGCGAATTAATCGGTCAAGTCAGCCAGCTAGTGCGTGGCAATAACCAAGTAATAACTGGCACACCAAGTCACATTTCTTTAGAAACTACCCCAACACCAACTGTCATCGAAAACAACACAGAAAGTAATTCGTAATTCGTAATTCGTAATTCGTAATTGTAAGAATTCAGCACCCAGGAGTTATACTATTTCACTTTAATAATGATACAAATATGTGGGTAAGGGTTTAGCAGCGCTCATTGGTGTCAACTTAAGCTAGAAATGGCTTCTCGCTTGGCTTGAATACCCGTCGGAAACTGAAGTTCCCGCGTAATAACTAAAGTCTACTGAAGTAGACTCAAGATTTTTGGGAATATTTAGTAATATGAAGATAACTTCCGCTATGAGCCAGGAATTTAAATTCCTGGTGGACGTGCAGTTTCACGTTAAGTTGACACCAATGAGCAATGTGCTAAACTCCTACGAAAAATCTATATGTATCAAGATTTTCGTGAAATGGTATCAGAAGTCAGAATTTACAATGAATCCAGTATAATTTATACATCAAATTTTCTTCTGATTCTTTAATTATTCTGACTCCTGAATTCTTCTTCAACAGAAGTTAGTTAAACAGCAGCTATTTCTTGTGCTAAAACGTAAGGCTGCACAATCAGGGTATTAAATCGCTTACTGCGGTTGAGGTTCCATTCTCCCACTTGTACTGTCGTGGGTTTGGTAATCAATAGCTCATCAATCCATTGTTCCACTGATGGAATATTATCACTAGCGATCGCTACTCCAACATCCACCAAGCTTAACTCAGGTGCTACCAAAATTACTGCATCTCTTTGTATATGAGGAATTAGCCACTCCCACTCTGCCTCATCCAAAATTTCTGTTAATTCCGCTTTTAAATCCGACATTCTTCCCCAATTTGTATTGGCTAACGGTCTATTTTACATTAACGTTTAATTCCCTTAAACCTTTCTTGCGCCGCCTGAAACGCTTCTTGCATCACCAATTGAATTCTCTGGGGATCGGGTTTTTTGCCTCCCATTAAATCACCAAAGTAAACGCAAGCTGCTTCCCCTAGTGCCCATGTATAGGCGGCTGCCCAAGAAGCTGCGATCGCACTACCAAAACCTGGTATAAATTTAATTAATTCCCGTGCAATTGCCTGTGCTAAAAAACCACCTGCGATCGCACTCACAACACCCCCCGCCTGAGATGGTGTAATTGTCTGTCCATATAATTTACCCAACAGTCCCACCATTGATACTTGTAAAGCAGTCAGTACAGGCATCGTGGCAAATGGCAGAGGTACAGCGGCGAGGGTAGCTGACATAATCGCAAATGGTAAAATATAGCGCCGTGCAGCATCTCGATAGAGATTACCCAGTTGCTTACCAGCTTCTTCTTGATCCAATAGCTGATAAATCGCTTGGGCTTCTGCTTGGGGGAGTAGTTCTGCTAAGGAATCTCGCAGTGCTTCTAAGCCATAAAATACTGGAGTGTAGCCATCTTCTTCTAGGGTAAAGTCAATGAGTACTGAGTGGTCAATTATTCCCGCAAAGGCTTGTTGCATTGAGGTAAATGCACGGTTAACTTCCTTATAATCGGGCGGATAGGCGGGATGATCGATGGTATCAAGAGGATAAACCTCATGCAAGCAGGTAACTACCAGCAGACAGGGAATGTCTGGATACTTCTGGCGTAGCTGTTGAGCAATTTGTCGTAGCGTGTCAGTTGCAAAATCATTGATTTTGACGGTTAAAAGGAGAATTCTGGCGGAACGAGTTTCTCGTTGTAAATCGCCAACTAATTCCTGAATGATTAGTTGAGTATCTTGTTTAACATCACCCAACCCCACCGTATCAGTAAAAATCAGTAACGGTAGGTCATTGGAAGGATAGGCATAGCGCTGGGTGTGCTGCGTGTGGGGGCGAAATCCTTGACCGATAATTTCAGTAGAAACTCCTGTTAATCCTCTTACAATTGAACTTTTTCCGGCTTGGGGTTTACCAATTAAGAGGGCTTCTGTGGTTGGTAGTTCAGCTCGAATTTTCTCTAAAATCTCTGCAACCTGAGTTTCACTCACACTAAACCATTCAACAACCGTTTGTGCCAGTTGTTCTACGGGTAAGAGTTGCGTTAGACGTGTTGTTGCTTTGTTCCAGACACCACCAATGCGATTTGTCCAGGAATCATCAACCGATTTGGTAGTTGCTTCATCGGTCGGTTCACTCAATTGCTGAGAATCAGTTGACAGTGAGTCAGCATCACGTTGCTCAGTCATTTGCATCCAAACGTAGAAGACCCTTTTTCTAATTTTATAGCGATTATTAAGGGGATAACTAGTACCGTTAGTAGTGTTTTGACACTCCCCGCAGCTATGCCATTGTTTCGACTGACAATGCCATTGTTTCGACTGACAAATGACAAATGACCAATGACAAATGACTACTTAATCAAATCAGCGATCGCTTTCACCAATACATCTGGATCTACTGGTTTGGAGATATGCATTTGAAACCCTGCTGCTAATGCTTGTTGCTGATTCATTTCCCCTGCATAAGCTGTCAGAGCGATCGCTGGTACGCTTCCTCCTTGTTGAGGCGATCGCGATCGCACTTCACGCATCAGCATATAACCGTCTGTCTTTGGCATTCCAATGTCACTAATTAAAACATCTGGTATCCATTCAGACAGTACTTGTAGTGCTTCCTGTGCTGATGCTACGGCGGTTACTTCTACACCGTAGTCTTGCAAAATGAAGGTAACTAAGTCACGAATATCTGGTTCATCATCCACCACCAAAACTTGAGTGTCCAAAAGCTTTGAAGATTCAGGCTCACAAGCTAAAGACTGATTCTCTTCACCGCGAAACTGTTCACTTCTAACCAAAAGCGGTAGCTCAACAGTAAAGGTTGCACCCAATTCTTCTCCAGGACTTTCGGCTTGAACTTGTCCCCCATGCATTTCTACAACCTTACGCACGATCGCTAATCCCAAACCTAGTCCACCAAATGTTCGTGTAATTGTGCCATCAGCTTGGCGAAAGTAATCGAATACATAAGGTAAAAAGTCTATGGGAATTCCTTTACCTGTATCGCTGACCTGAATTTGAGCCTGTTTACCAACTTCCATGAGTTGAATTCTTACCTGTCCTCCTATTGGTGTAAATTTTACCGCATTGGAAAGTAGATTCCACACAACTTGTTGAAGCCGATTGGAATCGCCCATAACTTGTCCCAAGTTGGCATCAAATATGGTCTGAATTTGAATTGACTTGGCTTGCGCTGCTAGTCGTACCGTTTCTAGTGCTGCTTCAACTACAATTACCAAATTCACTGGACAGATATTTAAGTTTAGTTTTCCTTGGAGGATGCGAGACACATCCAGCAAATCTTCAATTAGCTGGGTTTGTAACTTGGCGTTGCGTTCAATGATTTCTAAGGCGTGGTTAGTAGTTTTTTCATCAAACTTGCGAGTCCGCAGCATTTTCGACCATCCTAAGATGGGGTTGAGTGGGGTTCGCAGCTCATGAGAGAGAACTGCTAGAAACTCATCTTTAATTTTGTTGGCGATCTCTGCTTGTTGGCGTGCTGTCCTTTCGCATTCTAGTAGGCGATCGCATTCTTTTTCTGCCAATTTGCGCTCAGTAATATCCAGCACAAAAGCTACACCATGTTCTTGAGAGTCATGCAACAAAGCTACTCCTAAAACAACTGGTACTCGCTTTCCGCTGCGATGGATGTACTCTTTCTCGAAAATTTTGGAAACTCCAGTGGTTTGCACTTCCAAAAGGGCGCGATCGTCTAAATCCTGATATTCAACAGGAGTAAGTTCTTTCCAATTAATTTTACCTAAAGTGGCAAACTCATCACGAGTGTAGCCAGCTATTTGAAGAAAGGCATCATTGGCATCCAGAACCAAGCCATCGACATTCCAAAAAGCGACCCCGATCAGGTTAGATTCAAACAAACGCCGAAATCTTGCCTCACTTTCGCGTAATGACTTTTCTGCCCGTTTATGTTCGGTAATATCGCGAGAAACAGTAATTACACCCTCAATAGTTTGGTCAGAATTCCGTAATGGTGTGAGGATGTATTCATAATAATGCACCCCATTGGTGGTAAGACATTCGCACTCATCTTTGATTGGCTGCCCAGTTTTCATCACAGCTTGTCGTTGATTATCTACCTGCGTTATTAGGTCTGCGGGTAAATCTAATTCTGGCAAAGTTTTGCCAATAAGATCCTGGGGTTTTAAACCTAGTACAGTAGCTCCATCACGGCTGACATACTGATAGTAACCTTGGCGATCAAAGATGTAAATGTGATCCACTGAAGCGGTGAGAATGGCATTTAAAATATTCGCCTGTTCTTGGACTTGGGTTGTTAATTCACGAGTGCTTTCTTCAGCTTGCTTGCATACAGTAGTTTCCATACAAATGCCGGTCATTCGCACCGCTTGTCCCTGATCGTCATAGATAAATTTTCCCCTGGCAGAAATCCAAGGTATACTTTGGTCTGAGCGAACTATCCGAAATTCATCGTTGTAATCAGTTTTGTTTGCTAAAGCGCGAGCAATCTCTTGCATTACAGATTGCTTATCTTCAGGATGAACGCACCTCAAAAAGCCTTCATAACTGCCGTCAAAACTGCCAGGAAGTAGACCAAAAAGCACTTCATGACTTTCAGACCAAATTACTTTATTGGTAACAATATTCCAATCCCACAAGCCCATCTGAGAAGCATCCAGAGCTAGCCTTAGCCGTTCTTGACGCTCCCTGAGTACTACTTCTACCTGTTGTCGCTCTACAATTTCTTGTTGGAGTTGCCATAAAATTTTTGCCACATCTTTTGGTAGATTCAAAACTGTGGATGTATCCTTCTCAATCTGACATTCGACAACTTGAAGATGGGAATTTTCTACTTCTAATGATAGCTTTCTGTTCAATTCTATTAATTGTTCTTCAAGCGCTGCTTGCCGTTGTTGATAAGATATTTCTGATTGCTCCAACTCAGCGACACGTTGCCGCAGAACTGCTAGTTCATCAGTGATTTGAAAGTTAATTTTATCAACATTTGACATTTTGTACACCGATTACAATTAATAACATCTACTTGAAGAGTAGGCATACCCTAGTTTTATGAGTATGAATTTTTCAGCTAAAAAATGTAATCCTTCTAAAGGTACAAAAAGAAGGATTCAAAATGAGTATATATTTTTTAGTCCGACTTAAACCATGAATATTGGTTGAAGACCAAGCCGAATTGTGGGTGAAAAAAAATCAAAATATTCTTCTAGTTATTACTCTATATAATCAAAGGGTAGAGGATTCATCGATTCTGAATTATTAATCCTTAATTCTAACATCCTGGTTTATTTCTTAAATCGCATGAAAGCTCCACCGATTAATAATCCCACAACCTGCCCCCAGAAGACAACACCCGATTGATTTACGCCAACAGGAGGAATATTTAAACTACCTATACCATAAAATAATTGTTGTACAAACCACCAAAATATATAGAAAAAGGCTGGAAGTTCGATAGGGATATACAAGATTATTAACGGCAAAATTGTGTCAATTTTAGCTTTAGGAAACTTCATAACGTATGCTCCTAAAATAGCTGCGATCGCACCATTTGCCCCAATCAATGGTACTGTCAAATTCGGTTCAGCTAGTATTTGCAATACCCCTATCATCACGCCAGCAGCCAGATAGAATCCGAGATAGCGTCTATGTCCCAGAATATTCTCGACAGTCTTGCCAAAAACCCACAAAAATAGTAGATTTCCCAATATTTGGCTAAAACTGCCGTGCAAAAATATTCCAAAAAGTAGTGAAAATGCTCGCCAAATTACAATTATCCCAGCAGCAGGGTTGAAAAAGATCGCATTTGTAACTGCTCCACTAATCTGGGCAGGAATCACACCCCAACTACTGATAAAATCACCTAATTGACCACTAAATTCTAGTTTAAGTTCCCATAAAAATACAGCAACATTAATGCCAATTAACCAGTAATTAATAATTGGCTTACTTCGACAACGAATATTATCACTAATAGGAATCATACTAATTCGTAATTCGTAATTCGTAATTCGTAATTCGTAAATAAGACACACAAAACGAGACTAGATACAATACAAGGGTTTGTTATTTGCTCCCCAATCCCTCACTCCCCCTTAATATGTGGCAAGATTGAAATCAGATCGCATCGCACTTAAGTAGGCAAACGAGATGCTGGGAAACACACTTGTAGGAAGATACCAAATTATTAGGAACTTGGGAGGTGGGGGGTTTGGTGAAACTTTTGTGGCTTGTGATACCCAATTACCAGGTTCACCTCCATGTGTAGTTAAGAAACTCAAACCCCAGGCAAGCGATCCAGTAACTTTGGAGACAGCTAGACGTTTATTTGATACGGAAGCACAAGTTCTCTATAAACTAGGAACTCACGATCGCATTCCCCAACTTTTAGCTTATTTTGAGGAGAATGCCCAATTTTATCTCGTACAAGAATTGATTGAAGGTCATGACCTGAGTGAAGAAATAACACCAGGTAAAACCCTAAGTCAAGAGGAAGTCATTTTACTTTTAGAAGAACTTTTACAAATCTTAGAATTTGTCCATCAACAGAATGTAATTCACCGTGATGTCAACCCCCGAAATATTCTCAGACGCCAACCAGATGGAAAATTGATTTTAATTGATTTTGGTGCAGTGAAACAAATTGCAACTCAAGTGATAACTCCCCAAGGTCAAACACAAGCTACTGTTGCTATCGGTACGCCTGGATATATTCCTGGTGAACAAGCTCATGGTACGCCAAAATTAAGCAGTGATATCTACGCTGTAGGAATAATTGCTATTCAAGCTCTCACTGGATTAGCACCAGAGGAAATAATAAAAGATGATGAGACTAATGAAATTATCTGGCATCATCAAGCTACAGTAACGCCAGAATTCGCTCATTTTTTAGATAAAATGGTGTGCTACGATTTTCGGCAACGCTATTCTTCGGCAACGGTAGCATTACAAGCGCTGAAAGAGTTAACACAACCACCCACCGAGACAATAGCTTTAACTCCTCTTTCTCCACCAAAGAATATAAACAAACCGCAACCCAAAAAAGGTGTTTTAGGTAAAATTTTACTAGCGATATTTTTTATTGGTGTTAGTGGAGTAGCATCAATATTGATTTGGAATCACATTAATTCAAATAATGCCATAGAATTATCTAAACAAGGAAATACCCTTTTTGATTTGCAACGCTATCAAGACGCGCTAGCAGTATATGAAAAAGCAGTTGATACTCGACCAAATTATGCTCAAGGCTGGAATGGTCAAGGCAAAACACTCTATAAATTAAAAAAATATAAAGAATCTCTAGCTGCCTATGACAAAGCAATTCAAATTCAGCCAGATTATTTAGATGCTTGGATTGGACGTGGCTTTGTATTTGGAAATTTACAACGATATCAAGAAGCGATCGCATCTTTTGACAAAGCTTTAGAGTTAAATAATGACAACTCAGAAGTCTGGAATGCGAAGGGTGAAGCTTTCAGTAATTTAAACCAATATGACCAAGCAATTAAATCTTATGAAAAAGCGATTGAACTCAAATCCGATAATTACGAAGCTTGGTACAAAAAAGGATTGGCCTTACAGAATTCTAACCGATATGAAGAAGCGATCGCAGCCTACCAAAAGGTCGTAGAATTAAAACCAGATTATGAGCAAGCCTGGTATAATCGGGGAAATGCACTATTCAATTTACAACGCTATCAAGATGCATTTGCAGCTTATGATCAAGCTGTACAATACAAAGCAAATTATTATCAAGCTTGGTTATCGAGAGGTAATATCCTCATGAATTTGCGACGTTATCCAGAAGCCGTTGAATCTTTTAATCAAGTAATTAAATATAGTCCCAGAAACTATCAAGCCTTTTATAACTTAGGCTGGTCATTCCATCAAAATCAACGCTATGAAGAAGCAATAAAATCATATAATCAAGCAGCAAAAATTAAGCAAAATGACTATCAACTTTGGTATAATATAGGGAATTCACAATATATTTTGCAGAAATACGAAGATGCGATCGCATCTTATAATAAGGCAGTTCGTTATAAACCAGACCATTCTGAAAGCTGGTATAGCAGAGGTAATGCTTTATTAAATTTGAAGCGATATCAGGATGCGATCGCATCTTACAATCAAGCAATAAAATACAAGCCTAATTACCAACAAGCAATAGACGGCCGCAATCAAGCGCAAATTCAATTGCAAGGTGAAATATCAAAACCTAAGCCTGTAATTGTGCCAATTCTGCCATTTCCTAATTCCACTAATCCACCGCAGGGCGTAATTCGTAATTCGTAATTCGTAATTCGTAGTTCGTAAGTGTACGGAGCTTTTTCAGAAATCAAATCATAGTTCCTATACACGATTTTACTGCAAATTGATTGATTATTTTATCAAAAGCTGTGAGCATCGGTAATTTATTGGGAAATCTAAAGATAACCTAGAATTTATTCTTACCGAACAATGTGATTGCGCAATTAAAGCTAACTCTCTTAAGCCTATAGGACTAGTATTTGATTTTTGAAATACACGTAGTAGCGTGTCCAGCTTAAATTAGTGCATTAGCTTGACTCTTGTGGGATGGGCGTCTCGCCCGTCCGTGCGGGCAAGATGCCCACACTACAAGAAAAATTTATTGCAAGGCTACTACACACTTAAGGGCACAATATATTGTGCCCCTACCGCATTTTAAAATTGCTGTATGTAACACGTTTATGCATCTAAAAATTGCTGTCACTACCGAATATTCACCTCTTGCAGGTAATTTACTCCCTGAAAATATTCA
>JBGTMK010000064.1:0-4537 GCA_041743605.1 Nostoc sp. | reverse complement strand
TGTCTCAGTTGGAGTTACAGGTGTTGTCTCTAGTGGATTTATAGGTGTTGTCTCAGTTGGAGTTACAGGTGTTGTCTCAACTGGAGTGACAGGTGTTGTCTCAGTTGGAGTTACAGGCGTTGTCTCAACTGGAGTTACAGGCGTTGTCTCAACTGGAGTTACAGATGTTGTCTCATCAACTGGAGTTACAGGTGTTGTCTCAGTTGGAGTTACAGATGTTGTCTCAGTTGGAGTTACAGGTGTTGTCTCAACTGGAGTTACAGGTGATTTCTCAATTGGAGTTACAGGTGATTTCTCAATTGGAGTTACAGGTAATTTCTCAATTGGGGTTACGGGTAATTTGTCTGTTGAGGTGTTGGGTTGTGTCTCTGTTGAGGTTTTGGGTTGTATCTCTGTTGAGGTGTTGGGTTGTGTCTCTGTTGAGGTTTTGGGTTGTGTCTCTGTTGAGGTTTTGGGTTGTGTCTCTGTTGGGGTTACGAGTGTAGGAGTTAGTTGCACAAAAGAGGGGTTTTCAATTACTCCCTCGCCTTTTATCGGTGGCTGTGCTTCCAAAGCCGCAGAAGTTTCAGCTTGAACACTGGTGATTGCAGGATCAGATGTAGGCACAGGATTTTGCCTATTCAAATCAAGTTCGCGAACTAGTTGGCTCGTTTCATAAAAATTTCTCAGATCAAAATCATATAACCTCTCAAATTTACCTTTAACTATAATCACCATTTGCCCTGCTTCCAACACCCTAGTTTCAGAAGCTTCTTTGTTAGAAACTTCAATGCCACTATTTGTGAGCGCACCCACAATTGTGGTATCTGTTGCTTGGTTGTAGCGCACAAATAGTGCTGAACCACGAATTGCTGCTGCTGCATTTGGTGTTTGTATGCGTGTTTGCCCTCTTCCTGGTGGGATGAGCAGTAACACAGTACCGTTTGATAGTTTAAAGTCACGAGTCTTGGGCAAAAATTGAAATAGCGCATGTTCTCCAACTCGTGCCAAAGAGCCATCATTGAAACGCAAATCTGCTAGGGAAGCTCGACCAGTTGAAAGCCCGTCTCCAGGAGTCATTGCATCTAATTTGCGTGCTGGACGCTTTTTCAGGTTATCTCTGGGTATTAGTTGCACTATATTGCGGAGGTTCTGAATCTGCGCTCGCGTCAGAGGAGTTATGGCATTTACCCGATTTGGCAAAGGTAGTACTATAACTCCCCATAAACCAATCACTAATATTGGAAACGATTTATGAAACATAATTTGATAATTTTTGAACTTCAACTAATATCAAAAAAGTTAATTTTTTAATCTAATGCTAATTGTTATATGGATTCTTTGAGGTAAGTTAGCTTGAGCTTTAGTTTACATTTAATACATAGAACAAATAATAAATAAATTATATATTTAGTTAATTTAAATTTTTTTATGAAATTTACACTGTAAACAATAAAGCCTGTGGCAGATTTAAAAGTTAGTATTTGATATAAATAATTAAATGAAGAGTACCTTACATATGATGCTTTCTAATCAGATTAGCCAACAGTGTCATGAGTTATGCAGGACAAGAAGTTGCTAAAAATTTGTTGTGAAATTAGTCACGGGCTATATTTTACTAAATTTCAACAGAAACTTTACCGGAGAATCTCCGTTTTGCAAAATAATCTGGGAAAAATCCGAAAAGCAGCAATTCTAGTTTGTAGTTTAAGTATATACCTACAAAGCCAAAATAGATGCATTCAATTGCATCTTCTGAGTCGGAACTTCTGATGCAGCTTGTGGGTCTACATTTGCCAAAAGCGCTCAATGCGAGCTAACCAGATGCGATTCAAGAACTGGAAGAATTTGTTTTTTTGTATTTTGTTAGCGTCCAGTGGTGGAAGCTGGTGTTGCATTAGAGTAGATGCGGCAGAATCTGCAAATACAGATATTTGGCGTCCTCAAAATTTAGCAAGCACACAGGTAAATTATCAGCAGCTATGTCAGAATTTGGAGCAAGAGGCAATTAACTCTTTGTGCAAGCAGCCCAGTGAGTCGTATCCTTTAGATTCTCAAATGCCGTTGAATTGGACACAGCAAACACCAGAAACGTCTTCAACCCCAGAGCAAAACGAAGAAGTTGAAGCTACTCAAAAGCAAAATGATCCCCCACAGCTAGAATTGCCGCCAAGTAACTTGCCTATATCTCCTTCAGACTCCAAAGAGCAATTATTAAAGCCACTTGAGATTGAGACAGATTATTCCCAAAGGCTAGAGAGGCTAATAAAACTGCTACGATCGCCAAAACAACCACCTGAGTCTGATAGCGATCGCGAATTGGGGTTGCGGGTGCGGTTACGACCCCTAGAACAGCAGCTACCACCCATCGAACAACCCATCATACCTAAGAAGTTTAAACCCATAGGCTATCTACAGGGTCGTGTAGGCTACTTTCAGACGACTAATATTTTTTCCTCAGATGATAATCCCATAGAAGATGGTTTAATTATTTCTGGACTGACACTAGCCTCTACGTATTTTCCTTTAACACCTAAGACTTTTTTAAACGCCTCAATTGATGGCAATCTCATTCGTTATATAAATCAGTCACAATATCATTACAACCAGGTAAGATTTAATCTCAGTATTTACCAGCATCTATCCCAGCGGATGTATGGAGAAATCACTTTGAGCAATCAACAGTTATTTTATGCCAACAACAGCGATCGCCCAGATAGCTTTAAAGCAGGCGATCGCTTTTTAAATGAGAATTCCCTGCAACTATCTTTAGGACGGCGAGATCCTTTAACCTCAAGATTAACGCTAGATAGCTTTTACGAATTGAGTGTAAATTTTGCTGATCCCCTAAGTCGTAGTCGGATAATCAATTCCTTGTGGGTGTCTCTGAACTACTCCTTGCAAAAGCCTCTCCAGGTTGGTATTAACTACCAGGGGAACTTCTCAGACTTTACACAGCGCGATCGAGAAGACCAATTTCATCGGCTATTCGGACACTTAAATTACCGAATATCCGATACCAGTAATCTAAATGTACGGGCTGGAACTAGTTTAGGTAGTTCAACCGTCGAAAACATTGATTTTGATGGCTGGTTCTTCAGTATTAATTACAGTTTGCAATTAGGTCGGTTTTGAGAAGAGTTAGGAGTTTGGAGTTTTAATTTTTAACTTCTCACTCCTAACTCCTAACTATAAATAGGAAATCCAATCACTCCAACTGCCCGCATAAAGTTTACCTTTGGTAATATCAGCTAATTCTAAAGAAAGTAAATTTACGCAAGCAGTAACGCCAGAACCGCAATATACCAAGATTTCTTCGGCTGTTTCTAGCTTTTCCCACCGACGGCGTTGTTCTTCTGGAGGGAGTAGGTAGCCGGAAGAGTCTGTAACTTCTTGCCAGGGATAGTTGACTGCACCGGGAATATGTCCGGCAATTTTATCAATTGGCTCTCGTTCACCTCGGTAGCGATCGCTTTCTCTTGAATCTACTAATACTACCTCGTGGCTATCTTTCCGGCTTTTCACGGTTGTAATATCTACCACCTTTTTGGTTTGTACTTGAGCTACGAATGTACCTATTCGGGTGGGAGGAATAACATCTGTAACAGAATATCCAGCTTTTTGCCATCCAGTAAAGCCTCCATCCAGTACTGCGACTTGCTCATGTCCGAGATAGCGCAACAGCCACCACAGACGAGCCGCAAAGGCAAAGCGCGAATCATCATAAGCTACAACTAAAGTTTTTTGGTAATTTACCCCAATCACCGCAAATTTCTCCGCTATATCATTAGAGTTAGGTAAAGGGTGTCTCCCGCCATGCTTACCCACTGGACTAGAAAGATCCTGATTCAAGTCTAAGTAATATGATCCATTAATATGACTTTGTTGATACTGTTGTTGTCCTAGTTGTGGATCGGCTAGAGAAAAGCGACAATCCACAATAACGACTTGCGGATCTTCTAGATGTTCAAACAGCCACGCTGGTGAAACAACAAATTGGGAATTGGGCATGGGGCATTATTTAGTTTTATTTGTAAAATGTCAGACTTAGAAAATTTTACACCTAAGCTAACAGCAGATGGTTCGTTCACCTTTGTCTTTCAATAGTTTGGTGAATCTTTTCACAGCCATTATGGAGCTATGCAGGAGAGTTTTTCCAAGTTTGTGGAACCTACCTCTCGTTGGCGAAAAAGGTGGCTGTTAGGAACACAAGGTAGGGATTTCGTACCGCAAGGCGGAAGTCACGCATTCAAAAGTATTACAGCGCTTGCGGCTATTATGCAATACAGTTTTTCTCCTTGCTCTCTCCTATCAAAGCTTTCAGATTTGGGGATGTACCTCATAGCTGCCGTAAGTGCTGTATGGAATAGGCTTTTTAGGGATTTTAAATGGTTGCTTTATTTCTGCCGTGGCGTACTAGGCTGTTGACTTTGATGAAATTTGGACGTTTTTGACTCATGCTATTTTTGTGTCAGGGCAAAATCTCTCTTGTGTCATTGCGAGCTTTGCGAGGCAATCCCAGAGACTTTGCGATTGCTTCGCAAAGCTCGCAATGACT
>JBGTMK010000063.1:0-5199 GCA_041743605.1 Nostoc sp. | reverse complement strand
GCTTGGGAATCACCTTGGGGCGCAGGTCGTCCGGGGTGGCATATAGAATGCTCGGCAATGGTGCGCGATCGCCTGGGTGATACCATAGATATTCATGCTGGTGGTGCCGACTTAATTTTTCCCCACCACGAAAACGAAATTGCCCAATCTGAGGCTGTAACAGGAAAACCCTTAGCGCGTTACTGGTTACATAACGGCATGGTGAAGGTAGATGGTGAAAAAATGTCCAAATCTTTGGGCAACTTTACCACTATTCGAGACTTGCTGGATCGAGGAGTTGACCCGATGGCAGTGCGGTTGTTCGTGCTAACGGCTCAATATCGCACACCCATAGATTTTACCGACGAAGCGATCGCCGCAGCAACCAACGGCTGGCACACCATTAAAGAAGGTTTACTCTTTGGCTACCAATACGGTAAAAAACTTGGATGGGGAGTGGAGAGTGGGGAGTGGGGAGTGGGAACTGCTTCACTACTCGCTGAAACTGTTGAACGCTTTCAAGAAACCGTAAATAACGACTTTAATTTTCCTGGTGGCTTAACAGTGCTGTTTGAATTAGCCAAAGAACTGCGCCGTGAGGGGCATATTCTTGTGCATGAAGGGAAAACCGAAACATCACCAGAGGAGTTACAGCGTCAATGGCAAACTCTCGTCACATTAGCTAGAGTTTTGGGTTTAGAAGCTGAGATAGAAGCCGAAACTGACAAGAGTAATGGTTTAAGCGACGCGGAAATTGAAGCGAAAATTCAGCAAAGACAAGAAGCACGTAAAGCCAAAAATTTTGCCGAAAGCGATCGCATTCGTGACGAACTTCAAGTAGAAGGTATTACGCTAATTGATAGCCGTGATGGCACGCGCTGGCATCGTAATTAGGGAGTGGGGAGTAGGGAGTAGGAGGAAAATTCCCCAATCCCCATTCCCCAATCCCCATTCCCCATTCCCCATTCCCCATTCCCCAAAATTATGTGGTCTGAACTTAGAAAAGCGATCGCTAGTTTCGATATTCCCGCTGATTGGATTGGTATTAGAGCCGTAAAGGAAACTTCTACTACCCGTTTAGTCCGTGATGCCTTACCCCAACTAAACGGCAAATCCTTCACTGTCGGAGCTATGCTGGAAGTTTTGGTAAATGGCTGTCTCGGTTATGCAGCAACTAACTCTCTGGAACTGTCTTCCCTCCAAGCTGCTGCCCAAACAGCCTATAAACAGGCACTAGCAGCCAGTGAATGGTGGATACATCCCTTCCGTGAAAGTGAGCGTCCTAAAGTCGTTGGTGAATATAAATCTCCATTTATCGAGTCATTGGATGCTCTGAGTCCAGGAGAAATCAACGATTTATTGGTTCGTATTTGCCAAACACTAAAAGTTGACGACAAAATTGTGCAAACCATAGCCAGTGCTAGCACAACCGAAAAAGAATCTTGGTTTGTCAGCAGCAACGGCTCAGAAGTCTATCAAAAAATACTATCTATAGGCACTCATTATGGAGTAACTGCTCAAGATGGAGCAATTGTACAGCAGCGTAGTAACAACGGTTCGCAAGCAAACTGTTACCAAGGTGGACTAGAACTTTTACAACAAGAAAACTTATGGCATCGGGTGCGGCAAATTGGCGAACAAGCAGTAGAACTATTAACAGCAGAAGAATGCCCAACCACCCGCACCAATTTAGTTTTAGCGCCAGACCAAATGATGCTGCAAATCCATGAAAGTGTCGGGCATCCCATCGAAATTGACCGAATTTTGGGAGATGAGCGTAACTATGCTGGGGGCAGCTTCGTTAATAAAAATGATTTTGGCAACCTAGCTTATGGTTCGCCACTGATGAATATTACTTTTGATCCCACCGTGCCTGGTGAATTTGCCAGCTATGGCTTTGATGATACGGGTGCTGTAGCAACAAAGGAATATTTAGTTCAAGAAGGTGTACTCCAACGGGGTTTAGGCAGTCTGGAGAGTCAAGTTAGGGCAGGTGTAGCAGGAGTTGCTTGTGCCCGTGCTTCCTCATGGAATCGGCCAGCGATCGATCGCATGGCTAACTTGAATTTAGAGCCTTTAAACGGCACTTTTGAAGACATTATTGGCGGGATAGAACACGGCGTTTACATGGAATCTAACCGATCTTGGTCAATTGACGATCGCCGCTACAAATTTCAATTTGGTTGCGAGTACGCCAAATTAATTGAAAACGGCAAACTCACCAAAACCCTTCGTAATCCTAACTATCGCGCCACAACACCAGAGTTTTGGCATAGTTTAATTAAAGTCGGAGATGCCACAAACTGGCAAATGTATGGTACTCCTTATTGTGGTAAAGGAGAACCAAATCAGGCTATTTCGGTAGGACACGGTTCACCTGTTTGTGTATTTGCGAATGTCGAAGTTTTTGGTGGAGGAGTTTAGATAATTCGTAATTAGTAATTCGTAATTGCGTCATCCCATCTACCTATTCCCTTTTAATATTTAATATCTATGAAAATTGAGGAATTATCTGCATTAGAAGTCAGCTTTAATCGACTGATTGAAAGTCTGTTGATCAAAAAAGTAGAAAGTGAACAATTCACTGTGAGACTTAGCAGTGAAATAAGTCAATTTACTCGTTTTAATCATGCTAAAGTCCGACAAACCGGTTGTGTCGCTGATGGTTGGATAGAACTGACTTTGATGAAAGATCAGCGCAATAGTGTTCGGCAGTTTCCCTTTACTGGAAATTGGGAGGTAGACTGGCAGTTAGCATATACTGCTTTACAAGAACTACGTGACGAACTTATTCTATTACCAGTCGATCCATATCTAGTTTTACCATCAGGAAATAATACCAGTCGAGAAATACATTCTGGGAATTTGTTGGCGGCGGAAGCAGTAGTGCCAACTGTGCTAGAACTAGTTGCTCGATTAGATTTTACAGGTATATATGCAGGGGGAGTGGTAATTAAAGCTTATGGTGATTCTAGCGGTCAAAAACACTGGTTTGCTACTGATTCTTTTACATTAGATTATTCTCTATTTTCCCCATCTGAACAAGCCGTTAAGGGCACATTTGCAGGGAGTGATTGGGATGAATCTGCTTATATAGCCAAAATTAGCGAAGGCAAAAAGCAACTCGAATTGCTTGCTCGCCCAGTTAAAGAATTGCCACGGGGACAATATAAAACTTATTTTGCACCTGCTGCTGTTGCAGATTTATTATTAATGCTTTCTTGGGGAGCAGTAAGCGAAGCTGATATCCAACAAGGAAACAGTGCTTTAGCTGCTTTATCGCGTCAAGAAAAACAACTGTCTCCAAAATTTAGGTTGAAAGAGAACTTTCAACGCGGATTAGTACCACGATTTAATGAATTGGGAGAAATAGCCGCACCGGAGTTACCTGTAATAGAAAAAGGACATTTGGTAAATACTTTGGTGAATTCTCGGACTGCTAAAGAATATCAAAAAATTACCAATGGTGCTAATGGTTCAGAGACTTTACGAGCGCCAGAAGTGAGTCCGGGAAATTTAGAATTTGAACAGATTCTTCCAAGTTTAGATACAGGATTATATGTATCAAATTTGCATTACTTGAATTGGAGCGATCGCCACACTGGTAGAATCACAGGTATGACTCGCTATGCTTGTTTTTGGGTAGAAAATGGAGAAATTATTGCACCCATTGAAAACTTACGTTTTGATGAAAGTCTCTATCGCTTCTGGGGAGAAAATTTAATAGATTTGACTACTTTTCAAGAATTCATTCCCGAAGTAGGAACTTATGAAAGCCGCCAACTTGGAGGTAGTTTGGTTCCTGGTATGCTGGTGGAAGATTTTACTTACACCCTATAATCCAATACGCTTGGGTTAAGGTAAGAGACGCGATTAGCGGCGTGTCATCAAAAAAGCTTATCCGAACCGTATTGGGTTCTCACTTAACCGAAAACCGCTATATTAATAAAATTATCCCAATGCTAAAATCACCTATCTCTGTAAACTGCATTAATTACAATATCTTTAATACTCAGGTAAAGAATTAATAGCAACAATAAAAATTGCCCAAATTGATTAATTGGATCTAAACGCCAACCTTGATATAACAAGATTGCTCCATTTGACAACATTATAATTGGCGTAAATATAAGTTGGATAATGTAAAGGGCTAAAGCCCAACCTCTAAGTCTGGTTCCACGTTGTGCCAGCCAAGCTACTGTTAAAATTAAGTAAATAATTGCCCAAAGCAAATAAATAATTCCAATTAAACCAGCTATATTTACTCCAAAGTTAACTTGAGCAAAAGTGAACATTTATTAAAAATCCTGCTTAATTACAAGCCAAAATTTTAAATCTATTAGTAGGTAGATTCCCTAAAAGTCTTCCTTAATGGAAATTGTTGGGTTAAGCATAGCGAAACCCAACTTATAATTTTTCCCCATCTCTCGTTAGAACCTCTATCTTTTTTTACCAGGAGGTGAATTCCGCTGGGTGAGGTTATCAATTTGTAATTGTTGCCTTCCGTTGGTGATAATTCGCAACATCTCTTTGAGATCCTGCTCAATATTTCCCAAAATGCCATCAGCATAAGCATCAGCACCATCTTCAATTTCTTGAGCGTGAGCGATCGCAGTTTGCCTCATTTGCTCTAACTCTTGCTGACAAGCATACCGCTTGCGGTCAATCTCGGCGAGGGTTTCTTGCATTATTCCCTCACACTCTTGTTGCACTTGTCGCCGCAGTTGTTCAGCTTCCTGTTCTGCGTGTTGAATAATGTCGCTTTCAGCTAAAATTTGCGCTCTTTTTGCTTGTGCGGCCTCAACAACCTGCTGTCCATACTCTTCCGCCTCTAGCAGAATTTCATCCTTTTGTTCTAGAATCGCTGCTGCTTCCTGAAAAAGTGATGGTAAAGCAAGCCGAATGTAATCAAGCTGATCCAGCAGCTTTTCTTCATCTATGAGTGTGCGTCCCGTCAGCGGAATCCTGAGACTAGAGAGAACCATTTCCTCTAGGCGGTTGAGTTCCTGCTGAATATCTATGCTTCCCTCTCCACCGAGATGCTCTTGAGGGGGGGGATTGCTTCCGTTGAGATTGGGGTCAACATTGGAGATTTGTGATTGTAGCATTGGTATATATCTAGGGCAATGTGTGGAGGAACGAGATGATCGATAGAGCCACCAAACCTTGCAATCTCTTTTACCACACTACTACTTAAAAAACTATACTCATTTGAGGTTG
>JBGTMK010000062.1:0-15875 GCA_041743605.1 Nostoc sp. | reverse complement strand
GAAACTGAAGCTGCTTTCTCGGCTGCTGTACTGTTAGCGTTGCTAGCAGTAGTAACCCTAGTGCTGAAAGAGATTTTAGAACGCAAAACAAGCATTAAAGATGTTGAATAGAAAATAGGGCTTGCCTAAACAATAGCCTTTTCATGTCTAAAAATCTTAAATGCCATTAGAAGAGATTGGCAGAGTCACAGCGTATCAATTGAGGAGTTACGGTCTTTACAGGTAAGTGAGTCTATTCAATAAATAATCGGTGCAGGTTGACTGCACCGATTACCAAATGTCACTTGAATTAAACATCCCATTGTTTCACGCCAATGCTGAAGCTTGGGGTTTGGCAAAAATCATTCTTCCTGCTGTAGTTTGCAAAGCACTGGTTACTACTACTCGCAGTTCACCACCCACATAATTGCTGCCTTCTTCAACAACAACCATTGTGCCGTCATTTAGGTAGCCAATGCCTTGACTGGGTTCTTTGCCTTCCTTGAGAATTTTCAAATCCAGATTGTCGCCAGGTAAATAACTGGGACGGACGGCATTTACTAAATCATTCACATTCAAAACAGGTACTTTCTGAACGCTGGCGACTTTAGACAAGTTGTAGTCGTTGGTTAGCAGTGTACCGCTGATTTCTTGGGCGAAGCGCACTAACTTGGCATCCACTGTGGGAATATCTTCGTAGTCAACTGCATTAATCAGAATGCGATCGGGATAATCTTCTTTAATGCGGTTGAGAATTTCTAGCCCCCGTCTTCCGCGCACCCGTTTTTGGTCTTTGCTAGCATCCGCTACTTGTTGGAGTTCTTGCAAGACAAACTGGGGTACAAGAATTTGCCCTTCCAGAAATCCTGTTTCTAGTAAGGCTTCAATACGACCATCAATAATGCAGCTAGTATCTAAAACTTTGGTATTGGCTGGTTTTAGCGTTCCTTCCACTACCATCGATTCGACGGTGTTGGGATTAATGAACCGCAATAAGCCTCGCCCGTGAGTATCTGCCAAATTCATGCCAGTGACGGAGAGGATAATACTACCCACAACTGCCACCAGTGGCTTAATAAATCCAAAATCCGCCGGGATAGGTAGTAAAAATAGTGGGGCTAGCATGAGGTTAGCTAGCAATAGCCCAATCACTAAGCCAATGGCACGAGTTAAGATCACTTCCAGAGGCATTTCCTTGACTTGTGATTCTAGGCGACGATATGTCGTCTGGAAACTCAACCCGATCGCACCACCAATAATAGCGGCAAAGACGGCAACAACTAAGCGTAAAGCTTCTAGATTCGTTACTTGATCTAGCGCCCCATTGGGTAGCAGTTCAATGCTGTAGAACCCTATTCCCGACGCTGCTAGGATAAATGAGAAAATGATAATTGCGTCAAGCATGGTTGTCTTGTTTTCCTGAAATTGTGTTTACCGATAAAGTTAAGTATTTTTTATTTCATCGGTAAGATAAACTCATCAATATTGACTTACACTAAGGGTTTAGCAGGACAATATCTGCAATTATTATAACCAAAGCCTTTTATCTTAATATTTTTCATTGTTTCTTTGTAAAACGACAAAAGTTTGTAAATAAACTACTCATTTTGTAAGAATCCAGAAGTCAGAATTAAGAAGACTTTGATACCCAAACTTAATAATTTTAATAAAATCAAGAAGTTATTGCACGCTTGATTTTACAAATATTCTGGCTCGTGACTCCTGACTCCTGAATTCTTACTTCATTTTTATTATCTCCAATTCGCAGTTGGGCTAACTTAAAACTTTTCTCAAAATGAGTCAAAAATTTGGTATTTCGGGAATTGCAAGTTCTACTTATGTGCATATTCCCTTTTGTAGACGGCGGTGTTTTTATTGTGATTTCCCGGTGTCTGTTGTTGGCGATCGCTTGCGGGGCGAAACATCTGGTACTATCTCCCAATATGTTGAGGTGTTATGTCAAGAAATTGCCATGACGCAAGCATTTGGTCAACCCTTAAAGACAATTTTCTTCGGTGGTGGTACTCCTTCGCTGCTATCAACTGAGCAGTTACAACGGATAGTAACAGAGTTAGAGAACCGTTTTGGTATTGCATCTGGGGTAGAAATTTCTATGGAAATTGACCCAGGTACCTTTGATTTCGTACATATTGCAGGATATCGCAGTACAGGCGTGAACCGGGTAAGTTTGGGTGTACAAGCCTTTCAATCAGAATTATTGCAAAGGGCGGGGCGATCGCACTCAGTTGAAGATATTTTTGCAGCTGTGGAACTAATTCATCAAGTCGAGATTCCCGAATTTAGCTTAGACTTAATCTCCGGGTTGCCGCATCAGTCTTTAGATCAATGGCAGGATTCTCTCACCAAAGCGGTAGCGCTTCTACCTACTCACATATCTATTTATGATCTTACCATCGAACCAGGTACAGCTTTTGGCCGTTACTACAAACCTGGCGATACTCCTTTGCCCACAGATGAAGCCACAGTCAAAATGTACCAGATGGCGCAGCAGGTTTTGACTAGTGCAGGTTATGAGCATTATGAAATTTCCAATTATGCCCAACCTGGTCATCAGTGCCGGCATAATCGAGTCTATTGGGAAAACCGCCCTTACTACGGCTTTGGGATGGGTGCAGCGAGTTATGTTGAGGGTAAACGCTTCACTCGTCCGCGTAAAACTAAGGAGTATTACCAGTGGGTAGAAGGTGGCGGTGTAATTGATTGTGATCTGACTCCCCCAAAGGAAGTATTGTTAGAAACGTTAATGTTGGGGTTGCGTTTGGCGGAGGGTGTGAGTTTGGCGGCGTTGGCGGAAGTTTATGGGGAAGAAAAGGTGGAGGAAATTTGCAGATGTTTGCAAGAGTATTTTGAGAAAGGTTGGGTAGAAGTTGCAGAGGGAAGGTTGCGTTTGATTGATCCCCAAGGGTTTTTGTTTTCTAATGTAGTGTTGGCGGAGTTGTTTGAAAAGTTGGGGTGACGATCCATTTATGCAGAAAAATCAAGTTAGAAAAGCTGTGATTCCGGTCGCTGGTTTTGGCACTCGATTGTTTCCAGCTACAAAAGTTGTGAAAAAAGAACTTTTTCCGATTATTGATCGAGATGGTAGGGCAAAACCTGTGATTCTCGCAATTATTGAAGAGGCAATTAGTGCTGGAATTGCAGAAGTGGGAATCGTGGTGCAGCCCGATGACAAAGAAATATTTGAAGATTTATTGAAAAACCCACCTAAAAAAGAACTTTTAAATAAACTTTCACCACAAAATCAAGAATATAGCCGATATCTTGAAGATTTAGGTAGCAGAATTACCATTCTGTTACAAGAGGAGCAATTGGGCTATGGTCATGCGGTATTTTGTGCCAAAGATTGGGTGCAAAATGAGCCGTTTTTGCTAATGTTGGGCGACCACATTTATGCATCTGATATTGACAAATCTTGTGCTAGTCAAGTTTTAGATGTTTACGAACGAGTTAATCAAAGCGTTGTTGGCTTAACTACAATGCCAGCCGAAATTATTCATAAAGCTGGATGTGTAACAGGAGTTTGGCAAGAATTAAACTCGATTTTGTCAGTTACACAACTCTATGAAAAGCCTACTATCGAGTATGCACGAGAAAATCTAAGTGTAGAGGGAATGGCAGAAAATGAGTTTTTAGGTATATTTGGCTTATATTTGCTGACATCGAAAATTTTTGACTTTCTAGCAGAACATATAAATCAAAATTTCCGAGAACGAGGTGAATTTCAGTTAACATCCTGCCTGGAAAAATTACGTCAGGAAGAGGGAATGACAGGATATGTCGTTAAGGGGAAGTGTTTTGATACAGGTTTGCCAGATGCTTATCGTCAGACAATGATTGATTTTAGAAATTTCTAGATGAATCTGAGTTTCAAAACAAAAATATCCCCGACTTCTTGAAGAAGTCGGGGATCTGAATAAATTGAGTTACTAATAGCCATTAATTACGAATTACGAATTACGAATTATGAATTATTTTGCAACAGTTGCTCGTGGATTAGAAACCCTGGCGGCTCAGGAGTTAGAGCAACTGGGTGCCCATTCGGTGGAGCCAGGGTTTTGCGGTGTCGCTTTTGAGGGCGATCGCACTTTGCTTTATCGCGTCAACCTCTGGGCTAGGCTACCGTTCCGAATCTTGGTGAATATCGATGAGTTTCCTTGCCAAAATGCCGATGATCTCTATCGCGGTATCCAGACTATCGATTGGGTAAACTATTTAACGCCAGATATGACCCTGGCGGTGAATGTCACGGGCAAAAACCAGCACCTCAACCACAGCCACTTCACATCTCTCCAGGTCAAAAATGCGATCGTTGACCAGCAGAAAGAAAATCTGGGCGAGCGTTCAAATGTAGAGCTTCATGAACCAGATGTGCGGGTCAATGTTCATATTGAACGCGACTTTTGTACCGTCAAACTCGACAGTTCTGGAAATAGTCTGCATCGTCGAGGCTACCGCCCTGCGGTTGGAGCCGCCCCTCTCAAGGAATCTCTCGCTGCTGCGCTTATTCAGCTTTCGGGTTGGGAGCCAAACCAGATGTTCTACGATCCTCTCTGTGGATCTGGCACTTTACCTTTGGAAGCTAGCTTAAAGGCACTGAACATAGCACCAGGGCTGTTTCGTGAGTCTTTTGGATTTGAAACTTGGCTCGATTTTGATTTGTCCCTTTTAGAAAAGTTGCTCCAAGAAGCTAAGGACAGCCAACTAGATACCCTTCCCGCACCTATTTGGGGAAGCGATCGCGATGAAAATATAATTGAGCAAGCGATTAACAATGCTCAAAATTGCGGCGTTGATAACCATGTATGGTTTTCTCAAATGGAGTTAGCTGATGTTGTCGCCCCCGCAGACAGTGGGATTTTATTCTGCAATCCACCCTATGGCGAACGGCTGGGGCAAGATAGCGATTTAGGGGCGTTCTATAAACTTTTGGGCGATGTGCTGAAACAACGCTTCAAAGGCTGGACTGCATTTGTGCTGAGTGGGAATAAGGAACTGTCTCAATCGATTGGACTAAAATCATCCCGGCGGATTGCGGTGTATAACGGAGCGCTACCTTGTCAGTTAATGAAATATGAGTTGTATTAAGACAGAGACGGCGATTCATCGCGTCTTATCGGTGATATTTTTAATACTCTTTAACAAATTTAAATTTAGCCAAAAAAAGCTTGAAATAACCTATTAGTCTGTATTCTGGCAGTCATGATGACAACGTTTTAAAGTTTTGATGATCAAGACTGAAACTACTTCAGAGGTTGAAGTAGTTTCAATCTTGTATTCTATGAAACCCTAAGAACGTGTAATCAGATAGCGCGACGGCGGCGAACCATTACCATTCCACTTGCTACTAAACCAAGACCTAACAAAGAAGCAGGTTCAGGAACGGAAGTAGGAGGGGGATTTTTCCCTATGTTAGAAACGAATAATGAGGCATGAGATAAATCTTTCCCTGCCTTTCCACTGCCATCTAAAGCAACACCGATGGTATTGAATACTCCCGTTAAACCTTGAGAGAAATCATAATCTTTGAATAGGTAAGCAGTGTAAGCAGTACTTGTTTTGAGGCTAACTACATCAGTAAAAACTCTGTAACTTTACATAAACGGCACAAAAAGATATCAGCAATGATTAAAATCCAGTAATAACCTAGCCGATTGCTCTTAACTGTTTGTACTTCGTGCTAGGGCAGCTTACCGTAGGTATCCCATTGACTATTTCAGATTTGACGATGCCTACGGTGCTAAACTACTCAATTGCTCAAAATACTTAAAGCCACCGCCTCTGCTACCTTAATCCCATCGATACCCGCCGAGAGAATTCCCCCTGCATATCCCGCGCCTTCACCAGCCGGATAAAGACCGACTGTATTTAAACTCTGATAATCCTCTTTGCGTTTAATCCGAATCGGTGATGACGTGCGGGTTTCCACCCCAGTTAAAACGGCATCATCCATCGCAAATCCTTTAATTTGTTTGTCAAAAGCGGGAAGGGCT
Source organism: Nostoc sp. (assembly GCA_041743605.1). GTDB lineage: Bacteria > Cyanobacteriota > Cyanobacteriia > Cyanobacteriales > Nostocaceae > Nostoc. Next base: position 9,885 of record JBGTMK010000062.1, on the reverse strand, counting down.
TCGCGAATGGCTGCGATCGCATAATCTGGTAAACTCTGACTCAAATCACCCAAATGTACCCCAGGTGTATAAGACGGTTTAACAGTGCCCAATGCTGTCGAGGGGCGATGGTTGAGAAAGTCTCCCACCAACTGCCCTGGAGCTTCATAAGTTCCACCGCCCAACTCAAAAGCCTTTTCTTCCAAGCGCCGTTGAAAGTCAATTCCCGCCAACGCATTTCCCGGATAATCTTCAGGTGTGATACCCACAACGATCGCACTATTGGCATTGCGCTCATTGCGAGAGTATTGGCTCATCCCATTGGTGACAAGTCGCCCCGGTTCTGATGCGGCTGCAACTACCAAGCCCCCCGGACACATACAAAAACTATACACAGAACGACCATTTTGGCAGTGGTGAACCAGTTTGTAATCGGCAGCACCTAAAAGCTTATGACCAGCTTGAGCGCCGAAACGACATTTATCGATGAGAGTCTGGGGATGTTCGACCCGAAAGCCGATGGAAAAAGGTTTAGCCTCAATGTAAACTCCACGATCAAATAGCATAAGGAAGGTATCGCGGGCGCTGTGACCTACCGCCAAAACTACATGATCGCTGGCGATATATTCCCCACTGGCGAGAGTGACTCCCCGCACTTGTCCATTTTCGATGTTGATATCTTCCACCCGGCTTTCAAAGCGTATTTCACCGCCGAGGGATTCGATTTTAGCCCGCATACTTTGGACGATTCCCACCAGTTTGAATGTACCGATATGGGGTTTGTTGATATATAAAATTTCCGGTGAGGCTCCCGCATTCACAAGTTCGGTTAGTACCTTGCGCCCATAATGTTGAGGATCTTTGACTTGACTATAGAGTTTGCCATCAGAAAATGTACCCGCGCCACCTTCACCAAACTGGGCATTAGATTCTGGGTTGAAGTCTGATTTTTTCTTCCAAAAGCCAAAAGTATCAGCAGTGCGATCGCGAACTTTTTTGCCACGTTCTAAAATGATGGGACGGAACCCCATTTGTGCGAGTATCAAACCCGCAAACAAGCCACAAGGCCCAGTACCAATCACGATGGGGCGAATCGCCAAATTGCTCGGTGCTTGTGCTACTGGGCGATAACTCATGTCTGGCGTGGACATGACATGGGGATCTTTTTTCAAACGCTTGAGTAGATGAGTTTCCTGAGTCGTTTCTACATCCAGAATATAGACAAGGGTGATATCTCCTTTCTTACGCGCATCGTAGCTACGCTTGAAGATGGAATAGCTGATCAATTCTTCGTCTGTGATTTGCAGCTTTTTGAGGATGGCAGACTTGATCTCATCTTCAGGATGATCAAGCGGGAGCTTTACTTCTGTGAGTCGTAACATGGCGAGGAGAAATTCATACTTGTCTATCAAAATCTTAATCAAAATCACTGTGGCGCGTTAGCGTAGCTCGCCGTAGACATTCACTAAATGTACTTGCAACTCGCTGCGCTAATGCGATGCTTGCGGCGGGCGTGGCCAACGCCAGTGTTTGTACTGCTAGGCGGGAAAAAGGTAGTTCCGCTCTAATCATTAAATTTATTTTTTAGTATCAGGAGATATTTACTCTTACTTTATAATACTACGTGTTACTATGTAATTCGCTCTGTAAGAGTAGCTTTTGGATATTTGATAATATGGCTCTAAGTATCTCAAATGTGTTTGACGCCGGTTTCTATCGTGCTGCCAATCAAGACTTAGCTGGTTTTAATGATGCTCAAGCTTTGTCACACTTCCAAAGCTATGGTCTAAATGAAGGTCGTTCATTCTCACCACTGATTAATTTGAGTTTCTACCGAGCTAGTAATTCTGACTTGGCAAACTTCAACAACAGTGAACTATTAAATCATCTAGTGAATCACGGAGTAGCTGAGGGACGTAGTTTTTCGCCCAACGTTAGTTTTAACTACTATCGCGCTAAAAATAGTGATCTCACAAGCTTTAACAATGAACAATTATTTAATCATCTCAAAGACTCTGGTATTTCTGAAGGGCGTTCCTTTTCTGCAATTTTTAGCCCAATCTCATACAAAACCTATAATTCTGACCTATCTTCCTTAAATAACTCTCAACTGCTGAATCATTTTGAAATCAATGGGATAAATGAAGGACGTCAGTTTTCACCATTGTTTGATTTCAACTACTATCGTGCTAACAACCAAGACTTGACTAATTTAAGTAACAGTCAGTTGTTACAGCATTTTAAAATCAATGGGATAAATGAGGGGCGTAAATCTTCACCCTCTTTTGATGCTGGATACTATAAAGCCAACAATCCAGATTTAGCTTTTTTGCAAGGTATTAACTTAGTAGAACACTTTGATTTTAGTGGTGCATTTGAAGGACGCCAAGCTGCTAATGACTATGCCGGACATACATTCAGTACCGTTCGCCAACTTTCCTTAGGTTTAAATTATACTCGTGTACTTGAAAACGTCGGTTCATCCGATCCTTTTGACTACTATCGTTTCGATTTGAATCAAACTAGCACTCTTGGAATATTTAACTATAGCTTGTCTAAAAGTGTACTTGAGCAAGTATTTGATAGTAGTGGAAATGTTTTAAGTTCTAGAAATCCTGCTGTACTCAATTCTGATAAGAGTCTTGTAGGCGAGACATCTAAAAACATTCAATTGTCTCCAGGTACTTACTATGTGAGCATTCAAACAGAAGCGGGGAATACTAATTACTTTTTATCGCTTTCTGCTAGTACGAACAACAGTAACAATTCTGAGAGTGTGACAACAAGATTTGCAGAAACAGATGAGGCTTATAATGCCTTACTTTTATATTACATAAACAGTCTAAATAGGGGCTTTTCTAATGCTTTAAGTACGTCAATAAATCTTAGCAATGCAGTCTAGATAATGGCATCACTGCTAAGGGTTGCAAAAATATTTTCACGTTAGTTGTACGTGAAAATATTCTGTTGTACGTTTATTATTTCACTCACCATTTTTCTAAAACAATCGTTTTTTGTTTTCCCCTCCTTTTTGCCATATATTCTGTAGTAGTCTGTCAATAAATAATTGATGGATAAATTAAGAGTAGAGACGGCGATTTATCGCGTCTCTCTAACCGTCAAAATGAATTTGACATACTAGTAGTTTATTGGTACTGAATTACCATTAATATCGCGTAAATCCTATTTTAATAATCTTGAGCCGTCGAACTTGTGTTAAAGCAGACTAACAGCCGCCTCTAACATTCGTATTGTTCCAAGTTCAGCATCTATTTCCACTTCTACACCAATTGGCAAAGTAAATTTATCTTTAATATGACCAATCATTGAACCATACCAAGCAGGAATCCCTAAAGGAAGTATATGATCTTGCAATACTTGCATTAATGTAAATGATGGTTCATCCCCAAGACTACAATTAGTGCATTGCCCAAAGATAAAGCCAGCAATTTGATTTAGTATTCCAGCAGTTTTTAACTGCGTCAGCATCCTATCTATCCGGTAAACATCCTCGCCAATTTCTTCTACAAACAGGATGCTTTTGTTCCAAGAAGGTAGGTAAGGTGAACCTACCATTGCTGATAGCACTGATAAGTTTCCACCTACAAGTTTACCTCTTGCCTTTCCCGGTGCTATTGTCTCCACCCGCACTTCGCTAGGGTTGAGATTTTGCATAGTCACAGCTTCACCATTAAATAGGATGCGCTTGAAGTAATCAACTGTAAATTGATTCCAGGTAGACGTGGCAACTGGCCCATGAAAAGTAAGCATTTGACTACGGGCATTAATTGCCAATAACAGCGTCGTAATATCGCTGTACCCGATGAGAATTTTCGGATGGGAGCGGATTAGTGAGTAGTTGAGTAAAGGTAAAATGCGATTGCAGCCCCAACCACCACGCATGGCGATAATTGCTTTTATGGTGCGATCGCTAAACATCAAGTTTACATCCTGGGCGCGATCGCTATCTTTACCCGCTAAATAGCCGTAACGATCTAAAATATGCTTCCCCAGCTTGACTTTTAACCCTAATTGTGAAATTGACTTCTGCGCTGCTTCGATGTCTTTAGCGTCAACGATACCCGCAGGGGCGATTAATCCCACAGTATCGCCTACTTGCAGACGAGGCGGCTTGCGGATGGTGTTTGTGGGTAGTTTACCTTGGGCGGTAAGTGGTGATACTTGGGTGGCTAAGGTAGCGAGTCCACAGGTTGTAAGAAATTGTCGGCGCTTGATAGTCATAACCATTAAGTTGGGGATTGGGATTATAAAAAGTTAGATCCCCGACTTCTTAAAGAAGTCGGGGATCTAAATACCGCTAATTTTCACAGATATGTAAAATTAAACCTCTTGTACCACATCTGAAATCACAAATCCATTATTAGCAAACTTCCCATCAGTGTCAAACAAATCACCAATTACAGGCAAAAGATGATCATATAATTGCATGGACTGCAAACAACTATTAATATTAGAAGCGGCTGAATTATATGCTGCAATATTTTCTTCGACAACATTCAATAATCGACGATTATTCGCAATTTTTTCTTCAGCCTCTTGTTGCAATGTTTTCTCTAAATAAGCACGCGCCTGTGGATATTGCTGCAAAATTTCATCGGCTTGCTGATTTGCCATTGGGATCAATTGAGTTTTGAGAGTTTGGTTGATGGTTTGACGGAAAGATTTACGAATAGTTTGGGAAACTTTAGGTTCAAAATCTAACTTCAATAACTGCCTAATTGCTGGCTCTGCTTCTATGATACTTTCAGCGTCGTAACCTTGGGAAGTTTGTAATAAAGTTTGGCGAAATTGATATATAGAAAAAGTGCCTTCATCATAAAATCTTGGACTTTCTCGCACAAAGCGATCGCACTCTACACTAGCTGCACTAACTAATGCTTGAGTAACCTGCTTTTCTAAATTTCTAATCTCTTGTTCAATACCGCCATCATGATCTAATAATCGATACAACTGGCGATAATATTCTGACTTACGAATCTTTTCAATCAACCGCTGAAAATAATTTGCAACTACTTGCTGAGAAGATTCAACTAAAATATCTTCTAATTGATTTGCTAGATAATAAAATGCCTCTACTAAAATAGCAATCAAAGGTGCGGTAGCATTGCGAGGATGGCTGATGGTTGCACGTCGATAAGCATAAGCTACAGAAAAAGTATCTAGTAACTCATCTAAACGGCGAATCATGCGTGATTGCAATTGCTTAAAATCTGCTTCAAAAGCATCACAAGAATTATTAATTACATGGTTAACTTCTTCTTTAATATGCTCACTAAATTCTCTTCCAACTTGCTGGAGTTGCTGATTTAGTTGTTGCAATTCTTGCGCCTTCATCATCTCAATTTCTTGAGGCTGACTATCTAAATCGCGTTGTACACTTTGATAATGTTTTTTCAGCTTAATACAAATATCTTCCAAATCATCAGCAAGATTTTTAAATAATTGTGGACGCTTTTCTTCTGTAAGATAGCGAGTAATAGCTGTGCGAAATTCATTAGTACCACTATCTTGAATTAGCTTTTCTATCAGTTCATTTCCCCAATCTCCTAGAATCCGCACATAATTTTGATTTGGAGTTTCATGGGCGTTAACAGAGACACGGAATTTAGTGGCAGATAGCTTTCCTGAATTTACACAGTAGTTGTTAAATGCATAGACAAATTGTGGTGTTTCTTCTTTGCCATCTAAACCTTTAATACTTTCTGCGAAAACAGAATCTAAACCAAATCTATCTTGTTGGCTTGTCTGTTTGATTTGACTGCCGTAAAATCCTAATAATCCACTGGTTTTATAAACCTTGTTTGAATTGCTAAATTGCCCACTAATTAAATTATCTAATCGTTGCCGTAGTTGGGTATTATACCAAGTTTCATCAATTCGATTGAAGACATAGAAAACGCGATCGCGTACTCCCCCATTCTTCCGCATTAATTCCAAAAGTTCTGTTTCTTCTTTTGTCATATCACCCGCTGAAGCAGGTTTTAGCACACATACCACCGCCGAAGTATCAGGATGTTGAATTTTGGCATAAGTTAGCTGTGCATCTTTCTCTACTGGTGCATCAATGCCAGGTGTATCTATAATTACATTGCCATCTTGTAGCAAAGGATGATTACAGTAATATTCTATCCGCTTCAATACTGCACTATTGCTACCACGACGGGCATATCCAGCCGCTTCCTTGAGGTTAGAAAAATTAAATTGCTCCATTGAATATGTAGCATTATTAACAGTGTTGATGCGATCGCGGTTTGCTATATATCCCTCTAGCAATAACATTAATGCTTTCGCCTGTTTTGCACGTTCTGATTTACTTTCACCACCCTCTTGTTGAATAATCACTTCAGAACCTTGACGTAGCAAGTTCATTACCTCAGCTTGGTTAATGTTAGTTACTGTCTTAAATCCTAGCTGCTGACACAAATAAACTGCTTGTTCCCGAATTTCTGCTTCACTTAAAAACGTCAAAACAACACGTTCTTTATCTACTTCTGCATACTCAATTTTACATTCTGTACCTGTAGCGTGTCCCTCTGCGCTGTAGAGTAATTCTCTCTCTAATAGTGCATTGATTAGCATTGATTTACCAGCACTAAACGCACCCGCAAACACAATTTCAAACTTGGGAGAAATCGCCTTATTTAAAGAAGTTTGTACAGGTGTAATATCTTGGGAACGTAGTGTTGGCTCTTGTTGTAAAAGTTGTAATATCGACTCAACCTGCTCTTTCAAATTTTTGCATTGAAGCGGCATATCTGACATATTTGGCATCCTGACAATATTTATCTATAGGATTACTATTTGAATTCTGAACAGATACGTAAGTGTGTAGCTGCGAGAGTACGGCACCATTATTAAGGGTTTGGTGCGTTATGCTAAACGCTAACGCATCCTACAACTACCTAATTTTGTTCAAAAATCAAACCAGATTCCTATATATCTTAGTAATATTTATTGTCTTGGTGGTTCAGTATAATTCCTGAGAATTTTTATGCGGTTTAGCGAACTTTGGGGGTTTAAGTCCCTTACCTCTACAGGCAGCCCGTTTTTGGTCGGGGTCTAAATCCCCGTGGCAAAACGTAATTGCGTTAGCGTAGCGGTAGCGAGTCCGCGTTCGCTTTTAGCGTCTCGTAGAGAGCGTCATTGCGAATTGTTTTAATTGCTAGATATTACTTAAACAACTAATTAATGACTATTGACTAATGAAAGTTTTTCTAACCAGATGAAAACTCCACGACGATTTAAGGCAAAGCTTAACGAATTTTGTCAAACAGCAATACATTAAAGTTTTGTAGTATATAAAGAAGCACTTTTGATCTAAGATTATGCCTTATTCTGAAAAATCTCTCACCTACCCATCCAGCTACAAGAGTAATCAAGTCGATAACTACCACGGTACTTCAGTTACAGATCCCTACCGTTGGTTAGAAGATCCTGATTCTGAAGAAACAAAAACTTGGATTGAAGCACAAAATCAAGTTACTTTTGGCTACTTGAGTGAAATTCCTGCTAGGGAAAAAAGTAAACAGCGTCTCACCAAACTTTGGGATTATGAAAAATATGGTATCCCTTTTAAAGAAGGCGAACGCTACTTTTATTTTAAAAATGACGGGCTGCAAAACCAAAGTGTCCTTTACACCTTGAAAACCCTCGGCGACCAACCTAAAGTTTTACTCGACCCTAATAAGCTCTCAGAAGATGGGACTATTGCTCTTTCGGGATTGTCTATTAGTGAAAATGGTAAACTTTTAGCTTATGGTCTATCATCCTCTGGTTCTGATTGGCAAGAGTGGAAAGTCCGCGATGTTGAAACTGGTGAAGACCTGCAAGATTACCTAAAGTGGATTAAATTCTCTGGCGCATCTTGGACACATAATAATCAAGGTTTTTTCTACAGCCGCTACGATGAACCCAATGAAAAAACTCAATTAGAAGATGTTAACTATTATCAAAAACTCTACTATCATCAACTGGGAAACCCCCAATCAGAAGACGTACTAATTTATCATCGTCCTGACCAAAAAGAATGGGGTTTTAGTGGTGGAGTTACTGAAGATGGACACTATTTAATAATTTCAATCTGGTCGGGTAGTGACTCTAAAAATTTGGTTTTCTTCAAAGATTTAACTAACTCTAATTCTGAAGTTGTAGAACTAATTAACCAGTTTGAGGCAGATTACAGCTTTATTGACAATGATGATAGCGTCTTTTATTTCCGCACAGATTTAAATGTACCACGGGGAAAAGTTATTGCGATTGACACGAAAAACCCTTCGCCAGAAAATTGGCGAGAAATCATTCCTCAATCTGCGGAAACTTTGGAAAGTGTTGGCATACTCAATAACCAATTTGTTGCTGATTATCTTAAAGATGCTCACAGTCAAATCAAGATTTTTGACCTCAATGGTGCATTTGTCCGCGAAGTTGAATTACCGGGACTCGGTTCAGCCGGAGGTTTTGGTGGTAAGCGTCATGATACCGAAACTTTTTATAGCTATACCAGCTTTACCACACCAGGAACTATCTATCGCTACGACATGATAACTGGAAAAAGTACCCTTTTCCGTCAGCCACAGGTAGATTTTAATCCTGATGATTACGAGACAAAACAAATTTTTTATCAGAGCAAAGATGGTACTAGAGTGCCAATGTTTATTACTCATAAAAAGGGCATAAAATTAGATGGAAATAACCCAACTTATCTCTATGCTTATGGTGGTTTTAATGCCTCAATGACACCTGGTTTTTCTGTGAGTCTTTTGGTATGGATGGAAATGGGTGGTGTCTATGCTATGCCAAATATACGCGGTGGTGGAGAATACGGCGAAGAATGGCATCAAGCAGGAATGAAGGATAAAAAGCAGAATGTCTTTGATGACTTTATTGGCGCTGCTGAGTGGTTGATTGCGAACAAGTATACTAAGACTGAGAAGCTAGCGATCGCAGGTGGTAGTAATGGCGGTTTATTGGTGGGTGCTTGTATAACTCAACGTCCCGACTTGTTTGGCGCGGCTTTACCAGCAGTTGGCGTCATGGATATGTTGCGGTTTCACAAATTTACCATCGGTTGGGCTTGGACTTCCGAATATGGTTCAGCAGATAATTCAGAAGAGTTTCCAGCGCTGTATGCTTATTCGCCACTACACAACATCAAACCAGATACAGTTTACCCAGCAACTCTAATTACCACAGCTGATCATGACGATCGCGTTGTCCCTGCTCATAGTTTCAAATTTGCCGCCGCTTTGCAAGAGTCCCACGCAGGTGATGCACCAGTTCTAATTAGAATTGAGACTAAAGCAGGACATGGCGCGGGTAAACCCACAGCTAAAATTATCGAAGAAGCCGCAGATAAATGGGCTTTTTTGGTACGTGCTTTGAATGTTGAAGTTTAGAATAGTGTAATTGATTATCTCACGCAAGTGTCCTCGTCTTTGCGTGAGATTTTGTCAGCAATGAGATATAGCGGTTCTCAGTTGAGTGAGGTACAAGAACCCCACCGCCAACCCCCTCACCGCTCTTCGAGAGGGGGCTATAGTGTACCTCATTTGATTAGGAAACGCTATAAATAAATCGGTATCGATAGATGAGTTAAAATTAAATCAATTACTCTACGCAAATATTAACTATGAGATGGGAAGAAGTTTGTGAACACAAACAATTACAAGATTTACCCTTCAAAATTGAATTAAATAAATGGGGTCAAATCGTAATGAGTCCAGTCAAAATTAAACATTCTTTTTATCAAGGAAGAATCCAACGTTTATTAGAATCTTTATTGAATACAGGAGAGGTAATGCCAGAATGTGCTATCAACACATCAGACAGTGTGAAAGTTGCTGATGTTGTCTGGTGTTCAGAGGAACGTTTTTATCAAATTGAAGA
>JBGTMK010000061.1:0-4814 GCA_041743605.1 Nostoc sp. | reverse complement strand
TCCAAAATCGTTACAAGGGAACCCCAAAATACGCAACCCTGCTTCTCCATACTTCTGGTTCAACTTTTCTAGCCCCTCATATTGAGAAGTATAACCACAGTAGGAAGCCACATTTACAATTAAGAGTACCTTCCCGACATACTCGTTTAATTGCTTATCATCACCGTTGATAGTCTTGACTGCAATATCCGAAATTGTGTTACTCATCTTGAATCTGATCTATAGGGAATATTGCCAAGTTTCCCATATTACAGGTACTCTAAACCCGGTTTCTTTCAGGAAATTAGGTTTGTTATTCTTGTTACACTTGCAAATAGCTCGACCAATCCCTTATCTCAAGAGAAGTCCTGGAAATCTGCATTCCTTTTGATACAACTTCTTGTTGCAGAGATCAATTAGCACACTGTTAAAGTAACGAAAAATTAACTTTTTGTATAAAAAGTTAATAATACCCGAATTGTCTATCCTGATGTCGGAAAATACCTAACTATAAAGGATATAGTTGGTTGATTTGTTGCATCAGCAGTTATTTTCCATAACAAAGACGAAAAAATGTATTCAGCAATACAGTTTTTTGGTTTGAGTAAATAGACAATCAATCAAATTTATGCGTGTCTCTGAACATAGTGCGTCCGTATGCCCTGATGTTTATGTGATCAAGCAATTTATTGAAGGAGAAAACAAAAATCGTACTCAGACTCTTGGAGTTAGCGTCCTCGACAGCAAATAGAGCGAACAATCAGGCTTTTAGCTGAAAAACAGATGTTTTATGGTAGTCATAATTCATATTGCACAAATTTATTGGCACTTACTACTGTATTTCTCATTGAGAGAATCAAAACAATTTGAGGCAATTTACTCGCTAAAAATTATTTTTAAAAGATTAAAGATTAGGTGAAGAAGAATTGACTGTTGTAGAAATTACATCATAATAAATTTCTTACGAAGAACTACAAAAAATATTTACAGATGTGTCAATAGTTTCTTAAACTCCTATTAAGGTTATTTGAGTTTCTGGTTTTTAAACAAGTGGTCTAAAGGAAAAATATCAAAAACCACTGGATCTAAGTTCGGACGCTAGTTTTTTCTGCTTAACCTGTCTTTTCCCTTTTTTAAGGATGGTTTAGAGGATGATGCTCAAATTCATGTATAAACAAAAATCAAAAACAAAAAATAGGTATTCGTCTGCAAGAAATCACGCTATCAACTCACAACCCAACTCTAAAGTCAAGCTATTTGATCGAGTGATGAAGCGGCTTTCCCCCAGTTGGCAAGCTTGTTTACCTATAGCTTGTTTGATTGTGTTGGGTTGGGGTTATGCCGCAGTCGCTCAGACTCCAGCCGCAAGTCCAACGACAGCAGAACTCAAAGTTGCTCTTGACACCCTGTGGGTTGCGATCGCAGCCTTTTTAGTGTTCTTCATGAACGCTGGTTTTTGTATGTTAGAAACCGGCTTCTGTCGCCAGAAAAACGCTGTCAACGTTCTTTCCAAAAACTTGATTGTATTTGCTCTGTCCACCGTTGCCTTTTGGGCCATCGGCTTTGCCTTAATGTTCGGGGATGGCAACGACTTCATTGGATTGAATGGGTTTTTCTTAGGAGGAGCAGATAACAGTCCCGCCACAGGAGACGCTTATAAAGGTATCTTCAGTGCCATTAATTGGGCTGGTGTACCTTTAGCAGCCAAGTTTTTATTCCAGCTAGTGTTTGCTGGAACAGCAGCAACAATCGTTTCTGGTGCAGTAGCCGAACGGATTAAGTTTGCTGACTTCCTAATTTTCAGCCTCTTACTTGTAGGTATTGCCTATCCCATTACCGGACATTGGATTTGGGGTGGTGGTTGGCTAGCAAACATAGGCTTTTGGGATTTTGCCGGTTCTACGGTGGTTCACTCCGTAGGTGGCTGGGCAGCTTTGATGGGAGCAGCATTTCTTGGCCCACGCCTTGGTAAATATCAAGACAAGCAAGTTGTAGCACTGCCCGGTCACAACATGAGTATTGCTACCTTGGGTTGTTTGATCCTGTGGTTGGGTTGGTTTGGTTTCAACCCCGGTTCTGTAATGGCTGCCGATCCTGGTGCGATCAGTCACATTGCTCTAACCACTAACATGGCTGCTGCTGCTGGTGGAATTGCTGCCACCTTTACAGCTTGGTTGTATTTAGGTAAACCAGACCTGTCAATGATTATCAATGGTATTTTGGCTGGTTTGGTTGCGATTACAGCGCCTTGTGCTTACGTAGGTATCGCTAGTTCTTTAGTAATTGGCTTGATTGCTGGAGTAGTGGTAGTTTTCTCTGTAACATTCTTTGACAAACTTGGTATTGATGACCCAGTGGGAGCTACCTCAGTTCACCTAATTTGTGGTATCTGGGGAACTCTCGCAGTGGGTCTGTGGTCTGTTGGCCCTGGTGTTTATGACTGGTATGCTGATGGACCAACAAGAGGTTTATTTGCAGGTGGTGGCTTTGGACAGTTCGGTATTCAGTTGCTGGGCGTTGTTTCAGTAGGTGGCTTTACTGTTTTAGCTAGTAGCATCTTTTGGCTAGCACTAAAAGCTACTTTAGGTATTAGAGTATCCAAAGAAGAGGAACTAGAAGGTTTAGATATCGGTGAACACGGTATGGAAGCCTACAGTGGATTTCTCAAAGAAGGTGATGCAACTGGATTTTCTGAAGGACAAGGCTCAATTGGGAGATTTTAGGGTAAATATTCTTTGGTTTCCCAGTGGGCTACACACCATTAAGTGTCCCCTTCCCCTTGCCTATTCGTTGAACTGATTCCGCAAAATTCTCTATCCAAACTATGGAAAGTAGGGGGTTGTATACTTCCTACTTTTCTAATTTTTGATCTGATTGCTGCTTTATTAGAAGGGAAAAAAGTCAAGCGAAATAACTTCCGACTTCATTTATTAATTTAGCGAAGTAGCCATCTTATAGATCAATACGCTTGGGTTAAGGGTTATTGGTGTAGATAATTGGTCTTTGAAGACGCGATAAATCGCGTCTCTACATGAGGGTTTTGTTGCTCATTCTGAACTGTATTGTCTTTATAGATAAAAAACTCCACGCCACTTGCGGGATGGAGTTTTCCGTCGCTTTCAATGAAATATGACAGCATACTTGCGATTATTGACCTAATAATGTCACGATGAGTCTGCGTGATCTGAATCCAAGTGAAAACTTATTTTACATTGTAAAAATTTTATGGTTAAAGGATTGAGAGTTACTGTGCTGCTATTGGCAGCTCTGGGAAATTTGGCGTGGTCATTTGATGCCAAGGCAAATTTTAACGGCAAACTCACTGTGGAAATTGATGGCTTAAAGAATAAAGAAGGACAAATTTGCGCCAGTATATTTGCTAGCAGTGAAGGATTTCCTAGCGATCGCGATCGCGTCTTACAACAACAGTGTACCAAAATTATTGACACTCCCTTCCTTATTACCTTTGAGAACTTGAAAGCAGGTAGTTACGCCGTTGCTGTCTTTCACGACCAAAATAATGACCGCGCTCTCAATAGCAATCTTTTTGGTATACCAAGGGAAGGCTTTGGATTTTCCAGCAACCCAGAAATTCGCACAAGAGCGCCCAAATTTAGCGAAGCAGCATTTTTAGTCGCAGGCCCGAATACCAATATCCAAATCCAGTTGAAATATTTTTAAGTTGACAGCAGATTTCAAGTTGGTAAGTAACCACGCAAAATTAATTACAGTCATTGCGAGCGAAGCGTTCGCGGAGCGAACATTTCGCTTCGCTGCATTCGCAATGACATTGTGTAATTAATTTTGTTTATCTACTTACTATTGCCAATTTAGATTTTAGATTTTTCCTTGGAATCTAAAATCTAAAATCGAATCACTCCTTCTCTATTCTGGTGAATCATTGTCTGAATCTTCCGGTAGACTATGTTGTTCTGGCAAGCCACGCATTCGATTCATCTGAGTTAAAGCATATCGTGCCGTTGCTTGCACTTCGGCATCTGGGTCTTCCAGCGCATGACGCAACATCTGACTCATTTGACCCATCATGTCATAAACGCGCGTCAGGTCGCGGATCGCATTTTGCCGCACTTGTGGACTTTCATTTTGCAGTGAAATTGCTAGACCACGGTTCATCGGTTTGAGTGTGCGGATGCCAATTTCTGCCAAAGCTGCCAAAATTAAACTACTTTCTTGAGAATCAGCATCAATCATCAGGTCAACCATCGGCTGAATTGCCCGCGAATCTCCCTGCTGACCCAAATCCCAAATAGCCTTGCGCCGTTTCGTTGGGTCAGGACTACGTAAGTCTTGAATTAATTCGTCAACGATATTGAGTTTAGCAAGACGAGAAGTTTTTTCTGGTAGCAGTAATTGTGTAGACAATTGTGGTGTAGCTGTTTGTGGATTATTTGCTATCTCTGGTAAGTGTAGTGCAATCGGTTCTATATTCGCTTCACTCAGACTTTCATGATCTAATATTTCGGACTTTTGAACTTGTTTTACTTGACGCAGCCACTTTATCAGGTAAAAAAGTGCGCCCATACATCCCAGAACTCCAATGGCAAATATTAACCACCAGACAAAACCTCTCTCAGTTGGCTTGGGTGTTGCAGTTGGTTGGGAAGTTGGAGCAGGAGAGGTGATTATTGGAGAAGTGACAATCTGATTTTTAGCTACCAAATCTGCTTGCAGTCTCTCTCTTGTCGTTAGACCAGCAAGGCCATCTACTTGTAAACCCTTTGCTTTCTGGAATTTAGCTACAGCGGTTTCCGTACCAACGTTGTACTGTCCATCTACAGCGCCACTGTAGTATCCCAACTGCTTTAATTGGGTTT
>JBGTMK010000060.1:0-4863 GCA_041743605.1 Nostoc sp. | reverse complement strand
CACTGGGTTGAGTTATACAGCCAACTTAATCTTTCTAAGCAGGAAGTAGCTGTAGAAGCCGAAGCACTTTCAAATGAACTAGAAACAGTAAATTCTGCCTCCTATCGGATGCAGCGACTCATCTTTCTAATTTTAATAAGTATCTTCTTATCTTTTATATTTAATGTTTTATCCCCATCTTCAGTAGAAAAGAGATCTTTTCGAGAACCACGCCCAACAGGAGAAACAACAACCCCAGTACTACCCCCAGTACCAACAGGGACACTTCCAGAAGTGCCTGCAAGAGGAAAAATTGCACCACCAGAACTTCCTACAACTTTATCTCTTGATTGGCGAATAATACAACTTTATCTGGTTATTTCTGTTGCGTATATCCTCTGGCGACCGTGGTGGCGTGCTAATCGGTTTTTGCAACGTCATAGTACGACACAACAACCTGAATTGTACAAAATTTCTATTACTGGCTTTGAAGATAAATTAGTTTCTAAAATTGTATTGCTGAAAGTTGCTCAAAGTTTAAGATATCGGATTCGGGTTCCATCTCGTGAACTTGATGTAAATAAAACGATTAATGCCACTCTCAGCCGAGGAGGATGGCTAACTCCAGTTTATCGGACTTATCAAGTTCTTCCAGAGTATCTGTTTCTGATTAACCGCCCCAGTTACCGAGATCATCAAGCTAAGTTTGTGGAAGAAATAATTGAGCGTTTGAAAGACGAAGGTGTATTCATTACTATCTATTTTTTTGATGATGATCCACGAATGTGTTTTCCCCATGCTCGTGACGATTCTCCATTAAGACTAAGAGAAATTACATCAAAATACAGTCAGCATTGTCTTGTTATTATCTCAAATACAGAAAACTTCTTTAGCTCTATTAGTGGGGAATTAGAACCTTGGGTAAATCAATTGAAAAGTTGGGATAATCGAGCAGTTTTAACACCTACACCTGCGGAAAACTGGGGATATCAAGAGTTAGAAATCGCGCAAGAGTTTATTATTCTACCAGCAACAATTAAAGGGTTGCAGGTGCTAAGTCAAAGACTACGCCAGGGTGTTGCCACTTATTTTCTTGCAGAAGAAATGCGAATACCTCTGCCAGATTCATTACGTATACAACCTTACATCTGGATAGAACGTAATCCTCCAACATCTCAGCAGATTAATGTCATGCTGGAGTCGCTAGAGAAATATCTTGGCAAAGATAACTTTCACTGGTTGAGTGCCTGTGCAATTTTCCCGGAATTACATTGGAACATCACTATATATCTAGGTAATATTCTCAAAACAGAGTCAGGAAAACCTCTTATAGAGGTATGTTCGTTAACTGACTTAGCTCGTCTACCGTGGTTGCGTTATGGTTATATGCCAGATTGGTTACGTGTTTACCTGATTACAACACTGACAAAAGAGCAACAGCAGATAATTCGTACTGCTCTACAAGATTTATTAAATACGGCTGTTCAAGGTTCTATAAGTAAATTGCAACTAGAAATAGCAAGAAAAGCTGATAATCCTCTATTCAAATTAACCAATTCAATACGTTCTTTATTATCTAAACAAGTATCTAAAGATAGTTTATTACGGGATTATATTTTTCTAGGTTTTATGACAAGACAATCTGTACTGACGATTAAAGTATCAGATGAGTTTAGTCGCTCTCTGCAAAGGCAGAAAAAATATTATTGGTGGTTGAAAGTATTACGAAAGTTGGGAATAGTGGCTCAACCACCAATTCACCAGCCAAGTTTTGTTGAATCGAATAATTCTACACCCCTGACAATAAGCCGCAGGAAATTTTTGAACTTACTTGGTTGGGGAGTAGTAGGTTTATTTACATCAGTTATCCCGTATCTAATTACCCAATTTTCTAAACGAAATTCTGATGACTCACCTAATCCTGAGCCTATTTTAAAGAGTTTTGAGTTTGAAATAGTAGTAGTAAATGCACAGGGGAATATTGCTGACAGAGCCAACCGGACAGCACAATCTTTCATAGAAAGTTTGGGTAATGGCGTGACTCTAGAAATGGTGGCGATCAAGAGTGGTTCTTTTTGGATGGGTTCACCAGAAAAAGAGGAGGGACGTAGCTCAGATGAAAGTCCCCAGCATCTGGTAAATGTTCCCGGCTTCTTCATGGGGAAATATGAAGTTACCCAAGCCCAGTATCAAGCTATTATGGGAAATAACCCAGCAAGGTTTAAAGGTGACACTAGACCTGTAGAAGCAGTGAGTTGGAATGATGCAGTAGAGTTTTGTAAAAGGTTAAGTGAAATGACGGGGCGTACTTATCGCTTGCCAAGTGAGGCAGAGTGGGAGTATGCTTGTCGTGCTGGAACTACTACCCCATTTTATTTTGGTGCAACGATTACGGCAGATTTAGTTAACTACAATACTACTCAAGACAATACTACTCAAAACAATGCTACTCAAACTTACGCCTCTGCACTTCAAGGTGAATACCGCCAGCAAACAACACCAGTAGACAGTTTTCGACGCAGCGCCAATGCCTTTGGTTTATATAATATGCACGGCAACGTCTGGGAGTGGTGTCAAGATACTTGGCATGAGAATTATCAAGGCGCACCTAATAATGGAAGCGCTTGGATTGGTAATGATAATCGTTATCGGCTGCTGCGCGGTGGTTCCTGGAGCAACGTTCCGAGGCTTTGCCGTTCTGCGTTTCGTCTTAGGAACGTACCGGACAGCAGGTTCAACGGCATCGGTTTTCGGGTTGTAGTTTCCGCCGCGAGGACTTAATTCTTTACACTCTTGCTCTTTAGCCCTCTAAGCTTTTTCCTTGCCCCTGCCGAAGGCAGCGAATATTTTTTATATTATTTAGCACGACTTTAACATAGTATCCAGTAAGTGTTAGATTTGTCAAGTGAGTTGTGCAAACTAAAATTGGTTTTTGACCGAATGCAAAATTTACCAATTATCCAAAAGACTTATGATTTGATTAAATGGTATGTACCGATTTTAAATCGTCTGCCTAGAAAACATAAGTTTGGTTTGGGGGACAGAATTATAGCGGGGCTTTACGACTTGCTGGAAGGCTTAATATTAGCACGATACGCTCAAGAAAAGTTGGCTCAACTAGAACTATTAAATGCTAAATTAGACATTCTACGTCATCAAACCCGATTGTTGTTTGATTTTGGGCAATTCGATGAGCGTCGATATGAATATGTTGGTCAACTCCTAAATGAAATTGGTAATGAGCTAGGTGGCTGGATTAAACAACAGCGCCAAAAGGGGAAGGGATGAAACGATACGGTAATCTTTATCCTCAAATTACAGATTTTGCTAATTTAGTGTTAGCTTCACATCAGGCACAAAAAGGAAAGCGTTTTCGAGAGAATATTTTAAAATTCAACTATAATCTAGAAGCGGAACTCGCAAAAATCAAGACTCAGTTAGAGTCAAAAACCTATCAACCAGGACGCTATAAAACTTTCGAGATTTGTGAACCCAAACACCGTTTAATATCTGCTGCACCTTACCGAGATAGGGTAGTTCATCATGCCTTGTGCAATATCATAGTACCAATTTTTGAGAGAACTTTTATTGCTGATTCTTATGCTAATCGTTTAGGATTTGGTACGCACCGAGCTTTAAATCGTTTCACTACCTTTGCTCGTTCTAACCGATATGTTTTACAGTGCGATATTAAGAAATATTTCCCCAGCATTGACCACGAAATTCTTAAATCTCTCCTACATCGCAAATTAAAATGTCACGATACTCTCTGGTTGACAGACACTATTATAAATAGCAGTAATCCTCAAGAGTCTGTGATTGATTATTTTCCCGATGATGATTTACTTTCTCCATTGCAACGCCGAAGAGGATTACCGATTGGCAACCTTAGTAGTCAATTCTTTGCCAATGTTTATCTTGACAGTTTAGACCATTTTGTGAAAGAACAAGTCAAGGTAAAAAACTATCTTCGCTACGTTGATGATTTTGCATTGTTTTCAGATGACTATGGATTCTTAGCAGAAGCACGATTGGCTATAGAAGAACACTTGAATAGTCTCCGGCTCAAGCTTCATCCGGTGAAAAGCCAATTATTTGAAACCAGAATTGGGGCAAGTTTTCTAGGTTTTCGTGTTTTACCTGAGACAATCCGAGTCCGAAGTGAGAATTTACGAAGAGGACAGCGAAGATTAAAGCAGCTGCAAAGGGACTATGGACAAGCTAAGATTGAATTTAAAGACGTGCATAACTCAATTCAAAGTTGGGTAGCTCATATCGCATACGGTGACACTTGGCGATTACGTCAAAAGATATTCGCATCTCTTGTGTTCACAAGAGGGTGAAGAGGGGGTAGGCACTTCCGGCTGCTGCGCGGTGGTTCCTGGAACAACAATCCGAGGAATTGCCGTTCTGCGTATCGTAATAGGAACGAACCGGACAACAGGAACAACAACATCGGTTTTCGGGTTGTAGTTTCCGCCGCGAGCGCTCTTTTGTGCCAGAGTCGGCGTATGGGAATGCGTCGAGCGTGCCTTAAAGAGTCCAGACCTGTTCCTGTGATGCTGGCAACAGTATCCGAAAATCAAACTGGGTTGAGTAGCTTGGTAGGTGCAAACCGAACAGTTGCTCAACCCTACAATAGTAGAGTCCCATCCTTTGTGAATGCGGTAAGCGTAGCCATGCCTTCAGGCTTATCGCTCTTGGGTAACTGTAATCCCATGATGGAGTTAGGCTATTAACTGACAGGAGTATTAAACATGGTTTCATCAGAATTACTGAACACACTCCAAGGACTTAGCCGTGCGGAAAAACTTTATATTGTGCAAGTTTTGATTTCAGGATTAGCCCAACAGGAGGCAGACTTAATTAAACCAGAGCAATCTT
>JBGTMK010000059.1:0-8073 GCA_041743605.1 Nostoc sp. | reverse complement strand
AAATTGAATTAATTTTGCACGAATTGTTAGTATTTGCCTGTCACCGTTCTCAAAGCGGAGGCCGAGTTGATATTTGGTGTCGCCGCTTAGATGAGAAATCATTAGAGTTATCAATTACAGATAATGGCATCATTGAATCGCAACTCCTAGCAGAACTAGATCAAAATACACCCAAGGATGTTTTAGGCATTTCTCTTTTAGACCAACCACCAGGCTTACATCTGCTGATCTGCCAAAACCTCATGCAAGAATTAGGCGGAGAATTGCATCTTTATCAATTACCAGATAATCGGGTAGTCAGTCGTTTACTTTTACCGTTAGCAAATGCCGACAAAAACCCCACTTCTCAAGTAAAGCCGTACGCGTAGTGTGGCGTAGGCAGGTGGGAGCAAAAGAGCAATTATCTTTAATTTTTATAAAAAGATACAAAATACATCTCAAGGAGGATGTCATAACTACTTAATTGTCTAATGAATAGCTCATGGTACTATTTGACTAACCTATGTAGCTTAAAAATAAGTCTATGGCAGGATTATCAATAAATATGTTGATTCAAGGTATCCTTCCTTTGTAACGAACTCGTTATAATAATTTTCCATTACTCTCAAAAATCCAACTCAAATCTTTACGGTATTGCTATGGGACGCGTTCGCTCTAAAACTGACCTACCCACAAAAATTTGTCCGGTATGTCAACGTCCCTTCACTTGGCGTAAGAAATGGCAAGATTGCTGGGATGAGGTGAAATATTGCTCAGAACGTTGTCGTCGTCGGCGTTCTGATGCAAAAAGTTAAAGGGGATTAGGGACTGGGGAAGAGTTTTTTGCATAACCAATACTTAAATACCCAATCCTTCGTCAAACCAATGGCAACTGAGATGCAAGTAGTGCAGGGGTTATAAAATAAATGAAGTTACAGGTGCAACCTAAAGTAATTATTCATGGAGGAGCGGGTAGTTCTCTCCACGGCAAAGGAGGAGTAGAAATAGTACGCCGCTCACTCTATACAGTAGTAGAGGCAGTTTATTCTCTTTTATTGTCAGGAGCAACTGCTTCGGAGGCAGTGGTACAGGGTTGCCAAATGTTAGAAGATGACCCCCGCTTTAATGCTGGTACTGGTTCGGTACTGCAATCTGATGGTCAAATCCGCATGAGTGCTTCATTAATGGATGGCAAGTCAGGGCGCTTTAGTGGTGTGATTAATATCTCACGGGTGAAGAATCCCATTGAATTGGTACATTTTTTACAAAATTCGCCAGATCGGGTACTGTCAGATTACGGTGCGGCAGAACTGGCACGGGAGTTACAAGTTCCCAGCTACAATGCTTTAACTGATTTGAGATTGCACGAATGGATGCAAGAACGTCAAGATAATTTTAAAAGCACAATGGCTGGTGTGGTAGCAGAACCCGAACTTTTAGAAACCAGCAATGCCGGACGCGGTACCATCGGTATTGTAGCTTTAGATACTAATGGTAAACTAGCTGCTGGCACTTCTACTGGTGGTAAGGGCTTTGAGCGGATTGGCAGGGTAAGTGATTCTGCCATGCCCGCAGGTAATTATGCTACTAGTAATGCTGGTGTAAGTTGTACTGGGATTGGCGAAGATATCATTGATGAGTGTTTAGCTCCCCGGATTGTAGTACGTGTCACTGATGGAATGTCCCTGAAAGACGCCATGCAGCGATCCTTTGGGGAAGCGCATCAGAACAAACGGGATTTGGGAGCGATCGCTTTAGATGTGAGTGGAGCGATCGCTTGGGGTAAAACTAGCGAAATCCTACTCGCCGCCTACCACGACGGCGAAAAAGTTGGTGACACCTTGGAGTGGAATGATAATGAATTGATTGGCTATTGTTGAATCAGTTCCAGTGCTTCGGCTAAAGTTTCTTGTTGGTCAACCATTGCAGCTAATTCTTGGGCTTCATAATGCCCCTCAAAAGTTTCTAGCGCCGCTCTTTTCAGTGCCACTTGATATCCTTGTTGCAGAATATCGATTAATTCTGCTTGATTCAAGTAAAAACCACCGGATTTGCGGCGCTTGTTTATTTTGTTGATTTCCCGCACCGTATTTTCTATCGAAACATCCCACGAGCGAGTAGAACGTTTTTCAGCCTTCTGTTTAATTAAATGGATGAGCAGAATTACACCATAACTATCAATTTTATTGATTTTGTCACTGAGGCTCATTTCTTCTAACTCATCCACCAACAGCAGCGCCTCATGGATTTTACCTTGTTCTAGAAATTGCCTAAGTTCTAGCAATTCTTCCATACTTCCATACCAAAATTTGATATACTTCTCCAGCCGAAAGAACGCGCAGCTTACCCAACATTTACCTCTAGGTGCGTAATAAAAACTTCTGTAATTAGCCGAGCTTGGACTTCAGAGGGGTCAGATGTCTCAAAAAATCCAATGCCTCAACCAAATTAGTACGTGCTTGCTTCTTCGATGGTCTTACCTTGGCTAGCAATATCGAGTTTTAGATAATACGATATATAGCCGTTTTTCTCATGCTCAATAATCGCGGTAACTTGTTTCGTTTTCTTCATGTTTTACCCATAGCTAAATTAGCTAATCTGATGCTCTGATGCAACAAACTTTAATTTTGATATCACTTGTAATGATTATATGTGGATAGTTTCTTTAGGATAGACCAAAAAACAAACTAGTTTTTGTAGTGGCGTGGCAAAACGGTTTAGATATTATGCCAATATTTTTTAATGAAAGAAACTTATCTTTTTATGTAAGTTTACGGTTATATATCTATAGCTCATAAAGTATAAAATATAGCATGCATGTTCTTGCTTAAGAAAATTTTTAAACGGAGTTATAAAAATGGATTGGGAAATTGTTAAGGAAGTAGTGTCAAGTACTAATGATTTGTCAGAAAATGAATTTGTTAAGGACAATACAACAGGTTCTGTTTTAGGCGGGGGTGCTGCACTGGCAGCAGGTATAGCACTGGGTATTACTAGTCTGCCTTTAGCAGTACCCTTGCTTATCGCTGGTGGTGCATTTGGAGGTGCAGCAGGAGAAAAAGGAGTAAAATCTACAGGAAAAGCAGTAACAGGGTTCTTTAATGAAGTAACTAAAGGTGCTGAGTTATTGGGTGAAAAAGTCACACAAAGAATTGGTGATATTAAAGACTTGTTTAAAAATGAAGAAGACTTTCTTTTTAGAGGTATTGAAAGACTCAAACACAATGAGTATAAAGGAGCCATCGAAGATTTCTCAAGAGTGATTGATATAAATCCAAAATGTGCAGACGCTTATTTTTTTAGAGGATGTGTCCATTCTGACAGACGTAATTATAAAACTGCTATAGAGAATTATACAAAAGTTATCGAAATAGATAATAGTTACACTGATGCATATATAAATAGAGGCCATGTTTATGCTTCTTCAGGCAACGACATAAAAGCCATAGCTGATTATAGTCATGTAATAATCCACGAACCGGAAAATCCTTCTAATTTAGATATTCATATAAAACGCGGAAGTTTATTTTTAAAACTAAAAGAATATGGAAAATCTCTTGAGGATTATTCGCAAGCTATTAAAATAAACCCCAAAACTTTTGAAGCCTATTTTATGAAGGGCTGTATCAATATGGAATTAAAGAAGTACAATGACGCAATTATTGATTTTACTGAAGCAATCAAAATTAGACCAAAAAATACTGACAGTTATTTTTATCGAGTAGAAGCCTATATTGCATTAAGCAATGAGAAGGCTGCATTAGATGATTTAACACGGGTAATAAAATTCACTCGTGGATATAAAGAAGCTTTATTGAAAAGAGCAAAACTATATTTTGAGTTAAAAGATTATAATCAAGCAATAATTGATTATACTACTGTAATTCAAAAAGATATAAATTGCTTCGATGCTTATTATATGAGAGCTTGTGCAAACAATAGGAAAGGTGATACGAATGTGGCACTGGAAAATCTTAATGAGTTAGTTAAAATAAATCCTAATTATTCAGATGCATATATTTCACGCGGTTCTATATACCAAAAAAACAAAAAATATAAACAAGCAATTTCTAACTTTCAAATTGCTATCGAAATATTGTCTAAGGAATCGAAGTTAGATAAAGTTAAGCAATTACAAAAAGAGATAATTGAAATTCAGCAAATACAAAATAATCAGTGGTGGAACATGAAAATCTTTTAAAATAAATCTAATGATTAAGATCAGTCCGATAAATTATGATTTTGCCTTCATAGAGATCAAAATATTCTGTACCCCACACCATCCGCATCTCGATTTGTGCGGCAATGATTTACCACTCCTAAACTGCTAAATGTTAGGAGTTAATCGCTAACTACCCATCTATAAAACCAGTATCTAGAAGGGCTTCAACAGAAAACACCTTACTATCTAATGCAATAAATGGCTGGAGATAACAGTATGCGGCTACTACGGGGCTGGGATAGCTGTGTCATAACAACAAAAAGTAGCCGCTTAAATGATTTAATTATTGCTTTATTGGCTTTTCCTTCGCCAAGCTGGTTTCACTACCTGACGGCTACGGGCAATCACCAGAGAATTATCAGGCACATCTTCTGTGACTGTAGAACCAGCTGCAATATAGACATCATCTCCCAAGGTGAGTGGAGCCACTAAAACGCTATTAGCACCAGTTTTTGTGCGATCGCCTATTTTGGTACGATGTTTCTTCACGCCGTCATAATTGGCAGTAATTGTACCGGCACCGATATTCACCTGATTGCCGACAACGGTATCACCTATATAGGACAAATGGGCTGCATTAGTGCGATCGCCTAATTGCGTATTTTTCAATTCCACAAAATTCCCCACGCGGCAACCAGCACCCACTTCTACGTGACCGCGCAAATGAGCATAGGGGCCAATTCGGCTTCCTGCCTTCACAGTGCTATCTGATACTACTGAATACTGCACTGTGACATTTTCACTCAACTGGCTATTTTCAATTAAACTCCCTGGGCCAATGTGACTTCCTGTTTGAATCACAGTATTTCCCCGTAGATGAGTTTGGGGTTCAATAATGACATCAGGCTGTAATTCTACAGTTTCATCAATGGTGATACTTGTGGGATCGATGAGGGTAACACCCGCTAGCATCCATTTTTCTTTGACTCGTTTTTGCAAAATTTCGGATGCTGTTGCCAGTTGCAAGCGATCGTTGATGCCGAGAATTTCTTGGTAATCTTCCACATCCACTGCCATCACTTTTCCTACCTGAGTTACGGCATCGGTGAGATAGTATTCTTTTTGGGCATTGTTTGCCTGTAGATGGGGAAGCACTTTTGCCAAATCTGGCCAGCGGAAGCAGTAAACTCCAGCGTTAATGCGGTGATTTTGTCTTTGGGCAGCACTACAATCCTTATGTTCGACCATTTGCTGCACAATATTCTCATCGTTACAAAAAACGCGCCCGTAACCTGTAGGATCGGGTAGGTGCGAGGTAAGAATGGTGGCGGCGTTTTGATTTTGGGCGTGAGTTTGTAACATCTGCTTGAGGGTTTCGCTGCGTATCAACGGTAAATCGCCGTTAAGTATCAACAAATCTCCAGTGTAATCTTCTAAGTGAGGCAGTAATTGCTGGATGGCATGACCTGTACCCAATTGCACAGTCTGTTCGACAAACTCCAAACTGGGAATTAAATGCATGGCGGCTTGCACTTCCTCAGATTGATATCCCACAATCACGATTCGCCGTGAGGGCGAAAGTGGTTCTACACTGTCGAGAACTCTCCCTACTAGCGATCGCCCACCCAAAGAATGTAAAACTTTCGGTAAGCGTGATTTCATCCGTGTGCCGCGTCCCGCCGCTAGAATTGCTACAACTACCATAATTAGCTATCAGCTATCAGTGAAATTGTGATTAATGCTGTTGGTACTTTGAAATACAGGCTCAAATCATACCAGCTAATTATAGAAGACTGAAATTATCAAAGGAGTCAGAATTCAGGAGCCGGGAAAAATTAACTCATCAAAGGCGCAGGTTACAACACTACCAATTAGCGCCCATTACAGTAGTTAGAAATTAAAAAAACATTCCATAACATGAGGGTTGTTATGGAACCTATGAGAAAATACTGTTAGGTAAGTGGAGAGAGGCTTTAACCCGGATTTCCCACTTGTGAGAAATCCAGGTTTAAGTCTTGCTCTCCTTACCTAGGAAGTTAAGATTAGTTCCTACTGGAATCAGTAAGAGTCTTCAAGAATCCCCGAATTTTTCAATTAAACCAGTATAAGCATTGTTTAATTGGTTCGGGGAGTATCCATAAGTTGTATCAGTAGTCCTCAATACCGTCGTCGGATAATCTGCCTTTGTCTTAGTGGTGCGCGTCGGATAATCTGCCTTTGTCTTAGTGGTGCGCGTCGGATAATCTGCCGTTGTCTTAGTGGTGCGCGTCGGATAATCGGCCTTTGTCTTAGTGGTGTGCGTCGGATAATCTGCCTTTGTCTTAATGGTGTGCGTCGGATAACTCGGTATCGTCCTGACCGACGTTGAGCAATCAAAAGCCCTCCGGTATTATTTCCAACCAGGTTGGCATCTGGGGCAACACTCTGTTCATTACGAGCGTTACTTAAAGAAATATCCTTCGCTTCAGCTAATGAGGGCGGTGACACAAAGGCGAATAGCAACATTGCTATCGAGGATAGCTTCCTGAAACCTTTCATGTTTTTGCTTCTCTAGACTTTGATTAGTAATTTTATTAAAACACTTTAAAAGCAGGGAATATATCGTTCATAGGTTTTTTTTAAACTTACATTTAGTATGAAATTCTGTATTGGGAATTTCACCCTTATGGATGATTGTAAATCGGATAAAATTATGTGTGCAACCAAATAGTTTTAATAAGAGGCTTAATTAACTGTTTGAGAAACATTATTATACTTCCAACTTTAGAGTATATTTATTTGATAAATATGGCTCTTCCGTACCTGTTATGCTAAAAACGTCTGTAAATAAGTTTGAAACCCTTATTGGGCAAAATAACAGGCGTTATGATTACCATTTGAGTCTTGGCAATAAAATTGAGTTTATAATCGCCTGTAAGCCTTGATTTTAAAGGGAATTTTGGGGTTTAATTAAATTTTTAGCATAACACCTACCGAAGAACCATAAATATTTACGTTAACAACAAATTAATATTAATATAGGACTCATATTTGATTTTTGAACAAAACTCAGTACACCTTTATTCCTTGTTCCCAGTCCCCAGTCCCTTACCTCTACGAGTGATTCAGAAATCAAATCGGATTACTATAGCATTACATACAATATAAATTAAGATCCACTTTATATAGGAGAAAGATTGTGTCTGAGATGAAACCAGAAGATTTGAATTCACCAGCAGTACCATTCTTTGCTCTATTCCTCGAAGGGCAAAACTATGAAGAAATTTCTGATCTAGAATTAGAAGCAATTAGCGGCGGACAAACAGTCCTAAGTAAGAAGTTTCCTTCTGATTATGAAGATGTCGGTGTACTAACTAAGAAGTGCCCTGCTGATAATGATGAGTATGCTGTTACTCAGAAATACCCTTCTGATAATGAAGATGGGGATGTGGTAACTTTGAAGTTCCCCTCTGATAATGAAGATGCTTAAAAATCAATACGCTTGAGTTAATGTCAAAAACCTTAAGTGCGATTTATCGCGTCTCTCTAATCGTCAAAATGAATTTGACAGACTACTAGCCAAGCTCCTCCAGAGGATATCAACAATAACGGTGTTAACCAATCACCCCAACGCACATATAAAGTTTGTGTTTGTCGTCGATAAATTGTTTCGGCGTGAGTTTCGTAGGTATTATATCCAGATATCCACAAGGTTCTACCGTGAGGATCTACAAAGGCTGAATATCCGGTATTAGTTGCTCGTGCTGACCATCGATCAGTTTCAATTGCCCGCATGATATCCTGTGCATGATGCTGGAATGGCATAGATGCACTGTAATGGGCATCGTTAGAAGAACTGAGGATAAATTGCCCACCGGCGGCAGCTTGATAGCGAAATTGTTCAGCAAAAGCAGATTCGTAACATATACTAGCGATCGCCCGACCAAATGGAG
>JBGTMK010000058.1:0-2105 GCA_041743605.1 Nostoc sp. | reverse complement strand
CCGTTACTTAGGTAGCGGGCATTGTCGTGTCGTAACTTTTTTCTAGGCAGCGATACCTACACAAATCATAATTTTCCAATATTTTTTTGGTTTAAAAATGTATTCTTAACCAGCTTGTAACAATTGGGAACAAGATTTTTAAATTGTACCTTTTACTTAGCTGTCAAGTAACCATCTTAAAGCTATTAATTTGCTTATTAGTTCAGTATTATTGCTGAAAATAAATATGGAAATGTTGGACTTTAACTCACTTTGCAATCTTCTCAGCTAAATCTAAAGCTAATAGTTGATAATTTTGCACACACAAAATACCAAAAACTTGAAAGGCTGAAAAACTATACTGGTGTTTATGCAAAAATCTGGAGTCAATTTTATCTCTAGACTTACTCAGATATAGCAATTATCGAGGGTTAGCTTTCATTTTCAATCAAATCAAGCACCTATGCTCGGTAGTATTTTGAATAACCACTACTTAGACTAGACTAATCCACAATTTCACATTCCTGCTCAATAAAATGCAGAAGTTTTTCCTCAAACTCAGTCAAATATGGGCGCTTCAGTTCTCCCAAACACTTCAAAACTGCCTCTGCTGGTGCTTCTAGCTTGCCACTGTCCCGTAATCTACTGATGCGATCGCTAATCTGCTGCATCTGCTGACATTCCTGGGGTAAGTAGTTGAATGATTTCAGGTGTTGTAACCCAACGGCGTACTCGCCATCCCACATTTTCACCGTGCAACTAAAGTCATTCACTGCGCTGACAATAGCCCAACAGCCACTTTTGCCTCTGAGTTCTGGATTGTCTTTGACTACGATTTGGCAGACTTCGCCGATTTGGTAGGTGTTCGGTACTTTCGTTCTCTCGATGATACGCTGCACAACATCCTTCACGATTCTACCACTTGGGACTTTACCCTCTGCTTTTTCTACCGCCTGCTGCCATGCTTTTGGCTGTTGTTGAGGTTCTAGCTTTGCCAGAGGGCGAACTTGTACTTCTGATGTGGGCAAAATTTGGGAACTATTAGTTCCCATTTCATCCTGGCTTTCATTTTGGGAACTATTAGTTCCCATTTTTATATTGTCAACTATCAAACAACCAGCTATTAGATAATTTACATGGCGGTAAGTATAACTAAACCTGTCCCTGCAATATTCCTCAAAGGTTTTGTGGGTCGAGCGGTACAGTCTGCGCTCACGTAACTCCATTAAAGCCTTTCCCGCCTCAAAAAATGCCCTCTCTACTTTTCTCTCCAGATGCAAGCGATCGCTAATTTCCTGCTCGGTTAATTCTGGAACTTCAACGGCAGTAACGTTAATTGTTGCTAAGGCTGGGTTTTTCTGAAGGGAGATATCCTCAAGGTCTTGGTCATCTGGTAATGTGCTGTCATTAGATGCAGCAGAGGTGGCTTTGTTGCGCTTACGGGGTGCTTTAGCCATTATTCCACCCCTAGCTGAACAGTACTTGAACGAATATCGAGTTGTGCCATGATGGAGGTGTAATTAAATTGATATTAATTCCCCAAACCTTTTACTGAGGTTGGGGTTTTTCCTTAACTTGTTTACATATATATTTGCATCTGCGGTAATCATCCTTGTTGCTTTGTCGGCTTTGGCATTGTTTCTACATTCCCGTGTATGAAATGTCCATTACAAGCAAAGCGGTATAAGCTTACCTACCGCGTTAAAAACCCCAGGTGTATTTGTGGAGCTATAGCCGTCGCCAGCACAGCATTTTTACGCGCCAGCAGTTGCTTTGCTTCGTTAACTAAACGGTGTCGCAGTTTATATATGGCTTGGTGCAGTCCGGCGTAGGCATTCGTTGCACTGTTTATCGCTGTCTGTAAAGTTTGTAGGTTCATATTCTTCCAGCTTTGATGAAACTTTAAACTCGTAGTAGTCACCAAGCTATTTTACGTCAACTGGGAGATTACAATGTGAGTAAGAATGATAAAAGTAAACTGATGATTTCTCTCGATTCCGTTGACAGACTAAAATGGAGTTCTGAACTGGGGAAACGCTTACAATCTTTACGTGGTGAGATTCCCATGCGAACCCTTGCCGACAAAGTTAACAATAATGGTGTAACTTGCACTTACCAATATATTC
>JBGTMK010000057.1:0-3094 GCA_041743605.1 Nostoc sp. | reverse complement strand
GGATGTCTTTTTTCGTTATGTGCCAAATATGTTGATCCAGGAAATGATAATTGGTCAAGAGTATGGATTTGACATTTGTAATGATTTTCAGGGACAGGTATTGTCAGTTGTACCTAGACGAAAGATTGCTATGCGGGCTGGAGAGACAGATCAAGCAGAAACCTGTGATAACCCTAGTTTGATTGATTTGGGATTACGTATTGGTAACGTATTAGGCCATATAGGTCCACTAGATGTAGATTTCTTTTTACAGGATAATTATGCTTTTATATTAGAGTTAAATCCTCGTTTTGGCGGCGGCTATCCTACCTCTCATCTAGCGGGGGCTGATTTTCCTAGCCTAATTTTAAAGATGATTAAAGGAGAAAAAGTTAACTCTCAAATTGGACAGTTTAAATCTGGAGTAATGATGATGAAAGAATATACTATTTTAGAAAAGATAACAACTAATATTGTCGATAATCAACAGGCTTGTATTCTAAGTTATATCTAATTTTTAACATTTTTTATGATTAGTAACGCTGAAATTCGCCTGTCGTCAGGCGCTAGAAGCTGTAGAAGATTACGAAGATTCAATGGATTCTCAAGAGCAGGTTACGATTCGCTATGAAGAACATACTTATTTAGTACAACGCTATTGTCCTCATGCAGGTGTTGACTTACTGGAAGTTGGCGAGGTGCTACCTGGAGGAATTTTGCGGTGTCTTAGTCATCACTACGAATTTGATTTAGAGACAGGTAAATGCCTCAACGGAAAATGCAAGTTACTTAATAGCAAACGGATTTAGGTAATGCGGATGAATAAACCAATTCTACTTTCAACACCTCATATAGGCGATCGCGAACTAGAATTCGTCAAAGAAGCTTTTGAAACTAACTGGATTGCGCCCGTTGGCCCCCATGTTGATGCTTTCGAGCAAGAATTTTGTGAATTAACTGGTGCTAGCCATGCTGTGGCTGTTAGTTCTGGCACAGCGGCTCTGCATTTAGCTTTGCGGTTAGTTGGTGTTGAACCTGGGGATGAAGTTTTTTGCTCTACTTTAACGTTTATTGCGAGTGCTAATCCAATTACTTACTTAGGTGCAAAACCAGTTTTTATTGATTGCGATCGCACTTCTTGGAACATGAATCCTGAATTGTTAGCAGAAGCGCTAAATCACCGCGCTAAAACAGGCAAATTACCTAAGGCTGTTGTGGTTGTACATTTATATGGTCAAAGTGCAGATATTGACCCAATTCTAAAAGCTTGTAATCAATATAATATTCCCTTAATTGAAGATGCTGCTGAAGCTTTAGGGGCTACATATAAAGGACGTTTATTAGGAACTTTTGGACAGATTGGAATTTACTCTTTCAATGGCAACAAAATTATTACTACCTCTGGTGGTGGAATGTTAGTTTCTAATGATTTAGAGTTAGTAAACAGAGGCAAATTTTTAGCAACCCAAGCCCGCGATCGCGCTCCTCATTACCAACATTCAGAAATTGGTTACAACTACCGCTTAAGTAATATTTTAGCTGGTATTGGTCGCGGTCAGTTGCGTGTTTTAAGTGAGCGAGTGGCAGCTAGACGACGCAACTTTGAAATTTACTACCAGGCTTTGCAAAATCTGCCAGGTATAGAATTTATGCCGGAAGCTAATTATGGATATGCTACTCGTTGGCTAACCTGCTTAACAATAAATCCTCAAGCCTTTGGTGCAAATCGAGAACAAATTCGCCTAGCACTTATTGAACAGCAAATTGAATCTCGTCCCGTCTGGAAACCTTTACACCTCCAACCAATTTTTGCTGAATGTGAATGTTTTGGCGGTGCAGTAGCAGAAGATTTATTTGCCTACGGTCTTTGCTTGCCTTCTGGATCTAATCTTAAATACGAAGATTTAGAAATAGTAATTAGTCAAATTAAAGCAGTTCATCATAAAACTCAATCGGTGTTCGCGGTTCCTGAAAAAGTCTATCTTACGACCTAATTTGAATTTCATTTACAGGTATTATTGAGTGATTTGATATTTGATGATTTTAAAAATAATCAAAAAAATGTAATTATTTTATGGCACTACAAGAATCTTCTGGAACATTTGATAAATATTCACAAGTTCTGAAACGCCGTTGGATTACGGGTTTAGGTGTTTTCGTTTGCGTATTCATAATTTTACAAGTAGCGACATTTTTCAAGAAGCCTTATTATTTAGCAGAAGGAAAACTGAAATTTCAAAGAACAAATACTACTTCTTCTTTAACAGGAGTAGGAACAGAAATGAGTAAACTAGAGCCATTAGTTGCTAATAAAAGTAATCCTCTCAATACAGAGGCAGAAGTTATTCGTTCTGTACCAGTTGTAAGAAGTACTATAAATAAACTTAACCTAAA
This sequence comes from Nostoc sp., assembly GCA_041743605.1. GTDB lineage: Bacteria > Cyanobacteriota > Cyanobacteriia > Cyanobacteriales > Nostocaceae > Nostoc. The sequence continues at coordinate 721 of JBGTMK010000057.1, read as the reverse complement.
AGACAATAAAAATATACATTTAAAAACCAAACAATTTCTGCAAATGCTCACAGTAAAGGAAATTAATGGCTCTGATATCCTAAGTATTTCCTATAAAGATACAAACCCAGAACTAGCCGCACAAGTTGTTAATACTTTAATAGATGTCTATTTAGAATACAATATATCATCTCATAGAAGTCAAGCGACAACTGCTCGTAAGTTTATAGAAAAACAACTACCAAATGCAGAATTAGTTGTTCGGCAAGCAGAAGCACAACTAGCAGAGTTTAAAGAAAAATACAAAATTGTTTCTCTGCAAGAAGAAGCAACTAAAGCACTGGAAGTTATTACAACATTGCAACAGCAAATTAATGAAGCTCAATCTAGATTTGCCGATGCTGAAGCACAAACTCAAGGAATCCGTAAACAATTGGGTATGAACTCCCAGCAAGCAATAGTGATGACTTCCCTTAGCCAAACTTCTGGGGTACAAGATATTCTTGGAGAAATTCAACAGTTAGAATCACAACTGGCAGCTAGGCGGACTGTTTTGCAGGAAAACCATCCGCAAATTATCGATTTGGTATATAAATTACAGTCTTTAAATGGGCTACTACAACAACGGGTAAAAAACGTTATAGGGACAAATTCATCACAGCTAAATAAGAACTTTCAATTGGGAGAATTACAACAGCAGCTTTCTGCAAGGCTTGTAGAATTAGAGTCAAATCGTTTGGGT
>JBGTMK010000056.1:0-13624 GCA_041743605.1 Nostoc sp. | reverse complement strand
TTGGCTTATTGTCATTTGCTCTTTGATTTTTTCAAAACAATTAATTACGAATTACGTTAGCGACACAGGAGCGTCATTACGAATTACGAATTACGAATTACGAATTATCTAGAGTATCTAAAATCACCTTAGCGGCTAGTTTATGTCCCGCAGAATTCCAATGACCATCGATATCAAAGTAAAGCTTTTCTTGCTCACTATTTTTCCTAAAATCATCAGTTAGATTGACACAAGTTACATCTTGTGATTTTGCGATCTCACATAAACGCTGATACCCAATCTCTTCATTTTTGAGCAAAGCTACATTCTCAGGAAACAACTTGATGTAATCGTTGATATATGCTGATTCTTTTGAAGGGACAAGAAAAACAAACAGCTTAACTTGATTTTCTTTGGTCAAATTAATGATTCGTGATAATGCCGCTTCTACTTTTACAGCAGCACCAGATGTCAAATAATCGCTATCTACACCAACACCTGATTCAGGTTGTACCAGCGATAAATTAAATAGAGTTAAACCATTTGTTGCTTCTTTAGAAATAGGATTTGTGATTGATGCCTGTAAGCTTTTTTTGTTATTTTTCAAAACGAACTGGTATAAAAATGTTTTTTCATACCAAGGCGAAAAACTTCTCTCTTTAAGCGTATCGTATATCTTTTGACCAATATCAGATGAATAATTGGTCAAATCATTAGCAACTATAGATAAGATTACCGTATTAGGTTTATATTTAGCGATCCATTCATTAGACAATGTTTCATATTGTGCAAAAGAATAACCCGGAACACCTAAGTTAATTACTGGTTGCTTCAGTTCTGATTCAACAATTCTGGGAAATGTTTTTTCCTCGCTGACCCATTGACCCCATGTAAATGAATCTCCAATAAAATACAAGTTAGATTGTGTGTAATCTTTACCAAGATTGCGAAATCCATAACCATCTGTATTAGCGACCTCTGCAACTTTTGCTTCCTTCCAAACAGTCTTAAAGTCTCTGAGATTAGATTTGGGCTTATAGCCTAATTGAGCATCCGGTTGAATAAATTGATAAAAAATTTGTGCCTTAGACTTTTGCGGAGCAGCAACTCCCGTACTAATGGCAAAAGTTTCAACAATCAACAGCCCAACTATAACTCCAGCCAGCATTAGCAATAAATTTTGTAGCCAAGGCTTTATTTTTTGCATGAATTCTGACCCAAAAAAGAAAAGGATACAAACCATCCGTTATTTGTTAATGTCAGGAAACCCTCCTTTGTCTTCTTGACCTATACGCGCTCTTAATTACGAATTACGAATTACGAATTACGAATTACGAATTACGAATTATTTTATCAATCCTTGTTGACAGAGCGTTTTAGAAACAATTTTACCTGCCAACTCATGTCCTAAAGCATTCCAATGTCCATCACAGGCAAAAGCATTTTTAAAGCCGTGTAAGCAAACGTTATTTTCTTCGGCATAAGATTGAAAAGATTGTCCCAGATTGATCGTGCTAAAACCTTCCCGTTCTCCTAATGCTGTTATCCGTTTTTCTGGGTAAAACCAATCTGTCTGCCCTGATATTTCCTGCTCATGGCGCACGCTAGGATCGGGATTAACTTGCAAAGCAGTTGTCACTGTCACCACAGCAAAATTCACTTTCTTGGCAATTGCCTCATTATGTATTAAGCGAATTAGTCCTTCTGTTAATTGCCATGCTTCTTGCCATTCCGGATCAGTTGCGGTGTTGTAAACAAGCCATTCTGATCGCTTCCAGACATTTTGCCATTCTGGGTCAGTTAACGGAGACAATTTTGCAGGCTTGCTTACAAGCTGGGGATCTTGTTTACTCTGCTGGGTAGATTCAAGTAATTGTCTTTCGTTCTCTTGATGAGGAAGTGCGAAAGCGTATTTCACTTGTTTGAGAACCTGTAAAATTCGCAAGTTATCTTGAAGTTTGAGATAAGCCTGATGCCACCATGACTGCTGTGGGCGATAGATATCCATATTCACAAACGAGTTATCAATCACCCAATCACCATCTTGATTGACAAAATAGGGTTTCATGAGAGCGCTATCATCCATAGCAGTCGTCTTCACCATTTTTTGGGTGAGAGTGCGGGAGTTGTTGATGACATCGTTGCCAGTATAGAAGTTCAGGAGTACGAGATCGGGTGAATAATTCCAGACCTTTTCCCGCAAGGTGAGCAATTCTTGATCGGTTCCATAACCATTCACTCCGAAGTTCATAACTTCTACGTCACCACCTGCTAAGTTAGGACAATTTTTCAGTTCCCGTTCGATGACTGCTGCAATTCCTTGTGCTTGTGGCACTTGTACGGCTTCTGTAAAAGAATCTCCCAGCAAGGCAATGCGAAAGGTGTTCTCTGGCTTAACCTGGGGATGTTCTTGGTCGTGAAAGCCGTCGCTGTTGTGTTGAACATAAGCTTCTCCTTCGTCCCGAACCCAACCAGCCATATAAGGTCGTCCTGCCCAACCTCTATGTTGCTCAACGGTATAAAATGTCTTGTATTCAACTCCAGCAATGCGTAAGCCAATTTCAACAACAGCTAGCCCCAAGACAAGTCCGCCGAGTAATAAAGCGAGGGTTAGTGTCACCTTTACCCAACCCTTAAATGATGATGTTGTCACGTTAAATTCCTTAAAAGAACGTGTAAATAAAGGGTGCTAACACAGATGTTTGTGCGAACACAATCAGAAGTCCTAAAAGCAATAGTGTGCCGATAAGTGGAAGCAAGAAGAATTTTTGACGTTCTTTCAGAAAGCCCCATAAATCTTTGAGGAAGTCTTGTGTGGTTTCAAACATTAGAAAGGTTTCTCCATTCTTTCTCTAGGTTTTACTTGACTGATAATCCGATAGGTTTCTAAATCAGCATCTAACTTTCTTTTCATGGTGTCTTGATGAAATACACCCCGCATTACTAGACCCATTGGCATTAATAAAGCATAGAAAACAATGCTTAGAATGATGCGCGTATTAATCCAGCCTAAAACTAGGCCAATCCTCATCCAAATTTGGTAAATACCATTGAGGGTAGAGGGGGCAACGATCGCCCACACCCAAAGAATGCTAGCAATTACCCAAGGTAAAATGGGTAAGGATTCATGGTGGATCAGGGGAAGTATACTACCGAATAAGCCAGCAGCGATCGCACCGCCAAGCAGTCCAAAATCCCGTAGTCCTTTCCGATCAAGTTGTTGTATTTCGTTCATCAGCGTTAATCTAATTCAAATTCTGTTTTCCAAGATTCATCTTTCTGGATCTGGGGTTGATCAGATTTGGCCAGGATAAAGTTCTCCAGCACTAAATAATCCATCTCTGTTCTCATAAAACAGCGATAGGCATCTTCTGGGGTACACACAATCGGTTCACCTCGGACATTAAATGATGTGTTTACCAAAACTGCACAGCCCGTTTTTGCCTGAAAATGTCGCAGCAGTTCATAGTACCGAGGATTAGTTTGTTGATGAACGGTTTGAATCCGAGCCGAGTAATCTACGTGGGTGACGGCGGGAATATGCGATCGCTTCACGTTTAACTTTTCAATGCCAAATAACTCCTCCTGCTCTTGTGTCATAGAAATCCGCAGTTCAGCTTTGATGGGTGCAACCAAAAGCATATAAGGGCTGGGACGGTCAATCTCAAAGTAATTGGAAACCTGTTCTGCTAAGACAGAAGGAGCAAAGGGACGGAAGGATTCGCGGTATTTTATTTTCAGGTTCATCACCGACTGCATCTTAGAACTGCGAGGATCACCGATAATCGAGCGACCACCTAACGCCCGTGGGCCAAACTCCATCCGTCCAGAGAACCAACCTACAACGTTCCCTTGCTCTAGAATTTCGGCAAGATGAGGCATGAGTTTGTCATCTTCTAAATATTGATAGGGTGCATTCACAGACTGGAGATAGTCTTGAATCTCTGTTTTCCCAAAGCAAGGGCCTAGATAGCCGCCGCGCATAGCATCTCCATCGTGAGGAATGCGCGGCTTTTCATGATACTGATGCCAAATAGCTAATGCTGCTCCAACTGCTCCCCCTGCGTCTCCGGCGGCGGGTTGAATCCAAATATCTCGAAAATTCGTTTCTCGCAAAATGCGTCCATTGGCGACACAATTCAAGGCAACTCCACCGGCTAAACAGAGATAGTCTGTGTCCAGTTCTTTCTTAACTGTTCTTGCTAAACGCAAAACCACTTCCTCGGTAACGTATTGGATAGAACAAGCTATATCCATTTCTCGCTGGGTGAGTTTACCCTCGCTTTGGCGTGGTTCACCACCAAACAGTTCATGAAATTTCGGGGTAGTCATAGTCAACCCCGTGGTGTAGTTGAAGTAGTCCATATTCAACCGAAATGTGCCATCTTCTTTGAGATCCAAAAGATGGTTGAGGATATGGTCTACATATTTGGGTTCACCGTAGGGCGCTAAACCCATGAGTTTGTATTCCCCAGAGTTGACCTTAAAACCCGTGTAGTAGGTGAAGGCAGAATAAAGCAGCCCTAAAGAATGGGGAAAATCAATTTCCCATTGGGGAGTTAGTTGATGGTCTTCTCCTAACCAAACTGAGGTGGTTGCCCACTCTCCAACTCCATCAAGGCACAGCACCGCCGCCCGAACAAAGGGACTGGGGAAAAAGGCAGAAGCAGCGTGCGCTTGGTGATGTTCAGTAAATAAAAGTTGGGGCAATTGCGTTTTTTTGCAATCTCCGAGGGTTGCTAGTTCCTTTTTTAACAGTGATTTTAGATAAAGCTTTTCTTTTAACCAAACTGGCATCGCCGCAATAAAAGAAGCCAATCCCTTGGGTGCATAGGCGAGATAGGTTTCTAGTAGCCGCTCAAATTTGACCAATGGCTTATCGTAGAAAACGATTTGGTCTACTTGTGATAATCCAATACCTGCTTGTTTGAGACAATAGGCGATCGCACCTTTGGGAAATCTCGCATCATGTTTTTTGCGAGAAAAACGCTCTTCTTGAGCGGCGGCAACAATATCACCATCCACAATTAAGGCGGCGGCACTATCGTGATAATAAGCTGAAATTCCTAAAATACGCATTTTTTATATAAAACTCCTATTTTTATTTATTCTTTATCCCCTATCCCCTATTCCCTATTCCCTATTCCCTATCCCCTATTCCCTACTCCCTACTCCCTATTCCCTAACTCTATATCACTCAATTTCCATAGACCTAAACTTTTTTGTGGGTAATCTTTTCTTTCTGTTGTTTCTTCATCAATAATTTCCAGCATATCGGGAAAATTATAAGGAGGTAATTGTAAATCGATTGCTCGCCAATCACCCGTCACAATATCTTTATTTTCAGGTATACCCGGATAAATTGTAGTTAAAAGATATGTAGAATTGCTTGCTTTAAAATTTTTAATTACAGCAATAGCATCTTTAAATGAGAGATGTACTAGACAATCTCTACAGAAAATTAAATCGACTTGTGGCAGTGGATCTATTGCTAAATCGAGATTAATAAATTCTCGGACTTCGTTACCATAACTACCTTGATTTGTAGTAATTAAGTCGGCAACAATATCACATCCAATGTATTTTTGTATATTAAGTTGTGCTTCTTTTAGCCAATAAAAATCCCCACAAGGCGCATCAAGCATTGTTTTGATATTCAGCTTATCCAGAAAAATTGGTAGTTTTTTGATGATTACCGATGTTTGTTGAAGAGTAGAACCTCTTCCAGAAATAGATTCCTGACCATCCCAACGATTACGAGAATATATATCACTAAAAACTTCTTTTCTGCTTTTACCTCTATAAGATAAAAGCATCAATTCATATTGGAGATTAAACGAGAGATATTTGAAGAAAGATTTGATGGGATGTAAAATGGTATTCTTGCTCATAGCTTTTAATAAAAAATGCAAAAATAATTAAAACTGAAAGTAGACAAATGGTTGAGGATTGATTGCTGCAAACCGAAGTATTGTTGAAACTAACACACCATAAAAAACCGCAAAACTCCATTTAGGAATTTTCTGCCACCAGTCCGCAAACCAACCTTTATAAGCTGCCCAGTGCATGATAATTAAAGGTATAAAAAGCCAGCCAATTTGAAGGTTTAGGTTTTGAGAACCAGGAGAATTTAGGAATACAAAAGATTTCCCGATTCGCATAGCACTGCTGAGATCGTTACTCCGAAAGAAGATTGCAGACGCACAAAACCAGTAAAACGTGAGGGGGATGCCTAACATATTTCTCAGTGGCAATAATCGCTTATATGGAGCAATCCAGGATAACCATTGCTTGTGGACAATTAAAGCGATTCCATTCAATCCTCCCCAAGCGACAAAATGCCAAGCTGCACCATGCCAGAGTCCAGAGGTAAGCATCAGAATGAGAATATTTTTATATCCAAATAATTCTGTGCGTTGATCTTTTGGTCGCATTCTCATTAAAGGGATATAAATATAGTCTCGCAGCCAGCTGTAGAGGGTAATGTGCCAACGTTGCCACAACTGAGTAACATTGTTAGACAAGTAGGGAAAATTAAAGTTGAGAGGTAGCTTGTATCCCAGTAAACCTGCACAAGCGATCGCCATATCTGAATAGCCAGAAAAGTCGCAGTATATTTGTATAGCGAAAGAAATTACGGCAATCCAACAACTTAAGACAGTATAAACTTCTGGATTCGTGAAATATTGGTCTACCAAGGGAGAAAGATTATCCGAAATACAAGCTTTTTTAAAATATCCCACCAAAAAAAGCGTTAAATATCCTCGAAAATCAACATCATTTAAATTTTTCGGGGTTAGTAGTTGAGGCAAAAAAGTAGATGCGCGGACAATGGGGCCTGCAACCAGTTGAGGGAAAAAAGTTACAAATAGAGCAAAATCCCAAAAATTTCTAATAGGTTTGAGTTTACCCAGATAGGCATCAATTGAATAACTCAGAGTTTGAAATGTATAAAAGCTAATACCTGCTGGCAAAATAATTTGAAGGGTATTAATACTAATAGGTAGACCCAGAAAAATTAATAAGTTTGAGGCAGAGTCAACGAAGAAGTTATAGTACTTAAAAAATCCTAATAAACCTAAATTTACAACTAAACTAAGTACTAACCATCCTTGGCGCTGCTGCTGATTTATTGGTTTATTTAGCAGTGCATCCCCAGAAAATATCTTGTCTCCGTTCTGTACTGCTTCGCTAATTTGAATTTCTTGTCCTGCTGTTGAATTATCTACCTGTGGTCTAGATAACATCAAACCGACAAAATAATCAACAACTGTCGAAAGCAAAAGCAGGGAAAGAAAGCGCCAATCCCAAACACCATAGAAGATATAACTACAGATTAACAACCAAGTTTTACGATGATTATGTTTCTGCAAAGCCCAGTAGACGCAGAAAACAATCATAAAGAAAAAGAGAAAACGAAATTCTGTAAAAACCATATTTATTCTCAGACGTGAATTAACTAGTAACTAGGGAGTGGGAGATATTTTTCATGTTTGATTGGAAAATTTTGCTTTGATTGACTGACTTCCAGATATAAGTGATTGATTAGCTGAATTCAAATATTGAGAAAATTCTGCTGCAAAAATGCGTGTAAATTCTTGAGCGCCTTGGTGATTTAAATGCCTCCCATCAGCTCGGCGATCAACTTCGTATAAAGTAGTGAAAGTATTAGGCCTATTAAAAGCAAACAAATTAGAAATGTAACCATTATTGTAAGCTTTTGTAATAGCAGAATTATCAAAATCAGTATTTAACACTGGAGGAATAAAGAAAATAGGTTCCATTTTATTTTGACTATCAATTCTAGAATCTATATTTTTAATAATTTTGATTGCATAAGAATTAAGTGGATATGTATCTTTTCCTCGAATAAAAACTCCTGATTTTGATTCATTTAGTTGCTCTTGATAACTTTCTAAGCGTTTCGATAGAAAAATTTGTTTCCATTTTTCACTATTTTCCAGCCAATCCATTGCATAATATCCGGCTTCCTGTATCAATTTATCACCAGATATTCCTTTTGGTAATACTTCGGATACTTCCGATTTGTGCTGCCAAAAATTAGAAAAATAACCAATACCTAACCATCTATAGAGAAAACTTACTGAATTTGCATAAAACCCGCTAATTTTCTCTTTAAAAGTAGAAGTTGACTCAGAAATTAATTGAAAATTTTCTATCGTTTTTATAGGAGTATGCCAATAAACATTTTTAGCCGCAGTCGGTGCATCCTCCATAAAAAAGTCAACTAAGCAGTCTAAAAATATCCATTTTAAGTTTGCTGGTTTTAAAGCGAGAATCTTTTGTAAATAGAAATCCATTTCAGCTACATTTGCAGCCATAATTCCAAAGTTAAAGGATTTTGTACTTCTACCATTAGCTGCCATTGTTTCATCAAATACTTTGGGGATAACTCCTTGATATGTGGTACTAGGCCCTAAAAAAATAACATCATAATCATCTTTGTGATCGCTAAAATATTTGAACTTAATACTGATATCATCAAGATTTTGAGGACTAATAGAAGAGGGTAAAACCGTATTGATTAATCCCGCAGTCGAAATCAAAGCAAGCAGAAAAATTATGCTATAAAAAAACATAACTACTGGTCTTGGTACTACTTTTTTCCAGGTATCTACATTCATTGTCAGTTGTATTAAGAATAAATTACTTATTTTTGTCTCACACAAAGGCACAGAGAGAAAGAAGTCTAATTTTGAGAGGAAATTAAAATTGATGTATTATTGTTATTTCTTTGGGTGTAAAACTCGCTCGTGAGAATGGGTAGATACTTTGCAGTTTCATTTGCACCTAAACAACTCTCAGGACAGGCAATTTCGGCATCATTATTAGGAGAGGCAAAAAAAGCAAAGGAGTATCTTGGTTGGATATTTTGGGATGCAGGTGGTATTACAACTTGGTGTTTTGTGGCATAAACTTTATCGTTAGTCCATCGTTGCAAAATTTCTCCTGCCATTACAACAACTGTATCAGGAATAATAGGAACTGGAACTCGTTCTCCAGTTTTGGTAGAAATTTCTAAACCTTCTACTTCATGCTGAAATACATAGGTGATAGTATTGCCATCTGTATGTTCTCCCAGGCGAATATTTTGGGCTTGCGAAAGTTCAGATGCACCAAAATAGTGATGCAGACCCATTGCATGATTTTGCTCAGAATGCAACTCGACAAAATAGGATTCTGGCAGTTTCAAAGCAATGGCTAAGGCTTCAAGGACTTTCAGGGTACTTGCGTGACAAGCTGCGAAGAATTGCAACATCGCTTCACGAAACTCTGGTTGATTTTGCAGCCATTGGTTCGGTTGATGAAAAGGATGATCTAATGCATCCAATTCTTCTGGATTCATTTCTTTACCAAAGTAAAATTGTTCACTGAGTATGCTTGACATTCCCATTGGGATGTACCCTCGATGACATTTTTCTGTTAAAGCCAACTGCTTTTTCTCTTCTAGTGACAGTGCAAAAAAATGCTTGGCTTGGGCAAATGCTTGAGCAATTAGAGTTGTGGAAATATCATGATTTTTCAGGTAGAAACATCCCATTTCCTGTAAAGCACTGGCGATTTGATTGGCAATTAATTCTTGAACAACCGTGTCACCCACCAAAAATTGATGGAAGTCAATGACGGGAATAGGTGTTGAAACAATAGATTGTTTTGAAAGTTCGTTGATTGGGGCCATCATAAAAAAACTCTGCGTACCTCCGCGTTTACTTCGCGTACCTCTGCGTTTTAAAATCTAATGCTATTTTTTCTCAGACGTATAACCTCCTGTAGCGATTTGATTGATATATTCATGGGTGCGAATTGGTGGATAGTTGGGAGTTGCGTTTGCCTTGACACAATTTTCTAAGCAAGTAATTTCGGCATCGTAATCGGGAGACTCAAAATAGATAATCGAGTACCTGGGATTACTAGGGAATTTGGAAGGGAGGGGAACTCGATGTTTGGTGGCGGGAAACTTATCGTTTGTCCAGCGCTGCATTAAATCTGCAAGGATAACTAGAACTTTTCCAGGGAGGAAGGGGGCTGCAATCCATTCTCCAGCATCGTTGCAAACTTCTAATCCAGCCGTCTCATCTTGAAATATTAAGGTGATACTACCGTAATCTGTATGTTCAGCAAACCGAGTTTCGCCAGGGGAAAGAGGTTCTTGTAGAGGTGGATAGTGATTTATGGAGGTGTTGAAGTTGCGTTCTATATGGAAATCGGTGAAGTAAGACTCTGGTAGTTTTAAGGCGATCGCGATCGCCTGTAAAATACTAAAGGACGCACCACGACAAGTTGTAAAAAATTCCAATAGCACTTGGCGAAACTCTTTTTGGTTTTCAGGCCATTGATTCGGTTCACCAAACTGCTGAGGAGTTACACCCGCTTCTGCTGGCGCAACGTCTAAACCAAAATTGAATGCTTCCAGCAATACCCTCTCTTTACCACGAACAACATAGCCTCGACTCGTCCCAGGAATCAGTTTTGCTTGGTTTTTCTCCTCCTGTGGTAATGCGAAAAAACTTTGCGCTTGGGCAAAGACTTGCTCAACCAATGTCTGAGGTACACAATTTTCGAGGTAAAAACATCCAGTTTCTTGAATAGCACACGAGATTTGATTGGCAACTGCTTCCTTAGTAGCAAAATCACCAACCATAAATGGATGGAAATCAATCACAGGAATCTGTGTGGAAACAATTACTTGGGGTTCACGTTCTTTGATTGGGCTCATCGTTTAAAAATTCCTCTTTGTAATTTTGAAAGTTAGATTTAATTTGGTTTTTAAAGTACAGCTTTGCGGAAAATCGTAATGTTTTGAAACGCAGAGGGGCGCAAAGTAAACGCAAAGTAGTGCAGAGGTTTGAAGAATTTGCTCCAAATTTGTTAATTATTGATAGGATTAGTTTTCAGTTCATAAATATTCCAAAATGTTCCTTGTAAAGCAGAGTGTTTTACGCCCTGAATGCGATTTCGCATAGACACCATTGATAAGGAATTTACTAGATAAATAAACGGTAAATATTCCTGACTTAACTTTTGAGTTTCTGCATAAATCTTTTGTCGTTGTGCTTCATTTACTGCTGCACCTTGAATGTAGAGATCATCAATCTTTTGTTCCCAATCTGCTACTCGCTGCCCAGTAATCGGTATTTGTCCGGCTTGGGGTTGGCGGTTGAAAAAATGCCAGTTCCCTTTAGTAGACCAAATATTTACTGCTTCGTTGGGTTCTACCGTCATTGGAAAACCATCAATAATTTGACAATCCCAATCGAGACGGTTTGCTAATTTGTCCACAACCAATCCCACTCCAATTAAATTCAAATCTACCTGAATTCCTATCTGGCTCAAATCGTCTTGAATTAAAGGAGCCATGTTTTGCAACACCTTATTCCCAACATTAGCGGTGAGCGTAAACCTGACTCGATTCCCATTTACATCAAATAACTCACCTTGATTGTTGTATCGAAAACCTGCTTTGAGAAGTAATACTTTTGCCTTCTCTTGGTTATAGTTGTAGGCTGGTAAACCTGCTTGCTGAGAAAGATAGTAAGGACTTTGCACTGCGATAGGTGAATTTTGTAGCGCTCCTACACCTGCAAATAAGTTGTTTACCATACGCGGGCGATTGATGCTATGTGCAACAGCTTGGCGGAATTCTACTGTATTGAACCAGCGGGATTTAATCGGATTAATTAAAGGCTGACCATTTCTCAGTCCTGTATTCAAATTAAACATCATCGCCGTGGTTCCTGTTTGAGAACCACCATTATAAATGGTGAATTTACCCTTTTTTTCTTCTCGTTTCAATAATGAAAAATAGTTAGGATTTACATCAATATAATCAAGTCCTCCAGAACGAAATTGAATTAACGCCGTATCGTTATTACTAACCGTATTTAGAACAATGCGATCGATATAAGGCTGAATATGACTTTGAGAATCTTTACGCCAGTAATAGGGATTTTTGCGAAAGGTTATCCGCTCACCTGCAATATATGATTCCAATTTATAAGCACCATTGCTCACAATTTGATTGGGTGGAGTATCTGTACCCCAGGTAGATAGAAATAGCGGTCTACCTGCGGAGTCTTTTGTAGTGATGCTGGAGCGCAGAATGTGAGCAGGTAAAATTTCTAGTTTTGTTGTGCGAATAAAGGGAGTAAAAGCTTCTGGAAGGGTAAACTCAACCCGCCAATTATCCAATTTTTTTACTGTAGGAAAAGCGCGAGTTTTGCCTATTTGTAAAAAATCTTTGGCATAAGAAGGAATGGCAGGATTGGTGTAAATATCTTTATAAGTAAACACTACGTCATCAGCAGTCAGAGGTTCACCATCTGACCATTTAAGCCCTTTTCTCAGTGTAAAAATAATGCGCTTTTGGTCTTGAGAAATTTTCCATGATTCGGCTAAGGCTGGTTTAATTTCTCCTCCACCATTTTCACGAATTAATCCTTCATAGAGGAAATTTAAAATACCTACTCCTTGCTCCATTAGCTGAGGATTAAAGGTGTTGGGTTCGACAGAACTACTAAGAATAAGTTGAGAGTTGTTTACTGGTTTGGCAAGTAGATGAGTTTGGAAAAAACTAACTACAACAATTGCGAGCATTCCCAGGATAAATCCTAGTAAAATTGGCAATTGCCGTCGGCGGATAGCAGTAAATTTCATCAATCTTTCCATACTTGTGTCCCCAGAAACTTGATTTACCTGCCCTACATGGCGCTGTATCCCCCATCCACCATCAACACTTCTCCTGTGACATAAGAAGCTGCTTCCGATGCGAGAAATATCACTGGCCCGATGAGTTCCTCTGGTTTACCCCGACGCTGCATAGGAATCACCGCACTTAGATGTTGCTGATCCTCTTGGGGCGATCGCCTAAATGTCTCTGTACCTTCCATAATGTTGTCGATATAGCCAGGAGCAAAAGCATTGACGCGAATCCGATGATTTGCCCATTCCAGTGCTAGCGATCGCACTAGTAAATTTACCCCTCCTTTGGCTGCTGTATAAGCCGCCGAACCACTGATTCCCACTACACCGCCGATTGAAGAGTTCATGATAATTGAGCCACCTGTCCCTTGTTCAATCATTTGTAGTGCTGCCAATTGAGCGCAATGGAAGTATCCTTTCAGATTGACGTTGATGATGTTATCCCACTCCAACTCCTCTAAGTCAGCCGCCGATTTGATGATGTCAATTCCGGCATTACACACCATGATGTCAAGCCTGTGATAGTGCGCCACTGTTTGCGAAATCAGGCGTAAACAATCTTGGCGATTTCTGACATCGGTGGGAATTGCGATCGCTTCGCCTCCAGCCTCCTGAATTATTTGTGCGGTTTTTTCTGCTTCGGTTGGTTTAATATCAGCAACTACAACCTTTGTGCCTACAGCTGCTAATCCTTGAGCTATGGATTTGCCGATACCTCTTGCAGATCCGGTGATAATGGCGACTTTTCCTGTTAGGTCAAAAAGGGAGGGTTTCACAGTTTTTTGTTGGAGTGACGGTGTTTTAAAATGGAATAATACGAACCACAGAGGACACAGAGTCAAGAGATTGAGAGAGTATTAATTATCGATATTCTGTTGGGTTAGGGACTTCCAAGAAATAAATTATCCAATCTTGTGGGGTGGGC
>JBGTMK010000055.1:0-16949 GCA_041743605.1 Nostoc sp. | reverse complement strand
TATCCCGATCAGTCATAACCAAATGTCAAATTTTTTCCACTTTATAGTAACGTTTGTTGTGATATTGAGTTGCTCACTGCTGAACCCAACCCTGACAGCACAAGCCGCAACTTCATCTACCACTATTTACGAACAACGGATAATCCATAGTCCAGATGGTATCGGTAAATATTACATGGGGCGAGAAATTGCCAAAGTTATGGGATATACTGGCGCTGGCTGGTTAGAACGTCCCAGCCGAGAGGGAGAGGAACAGCCAAGTAAGATAGTCAGCCTCCTTAACCTTAAACCTAACGATGTAGTAGCAGATATTGGTGCTGGTACAGGTTACTTAAGCTTTCGCATTGCGCCGTTATTAACAGATGGGAAGGTATTGGCTGTAGATGTTCAGCCAGAAATGTTGGAAATAATTGAGTTGTTCAGAAAAGAAAAAAATATCACCAATGTTGAGCCTGTTTTGGCAACTCTTAGTAACCCTAACTTACCATCTGAAAGTATCGATTTAGCCTTGATGGTAGATGCTTACCATGAACTTGAGTATCCCCAAGAACTGATGCAAGGAATTGTGAAAGCACTTAAACCAGGTGGTCGGGTAGTGTTGGTTGAGTACCGGGGTGAAAATCCTTTTATTATGATTAAAGGTTTGCACAAAATGACTCAAAAGCAAGTCCGCAAAGAAATGCAAGCAGTTGGTTTAGTTTGGCGGGAAACCAAAAACTTGTTACCTCAACAGCATTTAATGGTGTTTGAGAAACCCAATACTAATTCGTAATTCGTAATTCGTAATTAAGGTGTCAAGTCATAATAAAGTAAAACTCCTTGCCAGAGCAGAAAATCATGGTTCACCTATCACTCAAGCAGCGAATTCCTCCTTTAGAGAATGGCGATCGCCTCACTCGCTACGAATTTGAACGGCGATATCAAGCAATGCCCCATCATCAAAAGGCAGAATTAATTGAAGGAGTTGTATACTTGGCATCCCCGTTACGCTTTGAAAGTCATGCTGAACCACATGGTCATACAATCACTTGGTTGGGAGTTTATGAAGCGTCAACCCCTGGTGTGAGATTGGGAATTGAGCCAACAGTCCGCTTAGATAGAGACAATGAACCGCAACCAGATGGGGTGCTATTAATCACACCAGCAGCTAGAGGACAATCTCGTTTGGGCGATGATGATTACATAGAAGGTGCGCCAGAACTCGTAATAGAGATTGCAGCTAGCAGTGTTGCTATTGATTTACATGACAAGAAAAAAGTTTATGGTCGGAATGGGGTAAAAGAATACATTGTTTGGCAAATATTTGAAAACAAATTAGATTGGTTTAATCTCCAACAAGGAGAATATGTGTCTTTAGAAGTGGACGCAGATGGAATTATCAAAAGTCAAGTTTTTCCTGGTTTGTGGTTATCAATATCAGATTTACTTGCTGGGAATATGCAGCAAGTATTGGCTGTGTTGCAGTTGGGATTAACTTCGCCAGAACATCAAATGTTTGTGCAGCAGTTGTCTAGTTAGAATTCAGGAGTCAGAATAGTTACAGAATCAGGGAAATATTTGATAACTATGTTTGGCATCAGTCTATTTTTTGGGGAATGAGACTGGCGCTTTTGGTTGCACTATCCCAAACAATCCAGCTAATAGAATCATCTAAGTCATCGGGGCTGTTTGAAACTTTAAAATATAGCTTTTCTTCACGTTTTCTTTCAATGGCAAAGTCGGCATTTTGAGCATAAGCGACTATAAAACCTTTGTCTCGCAAACAATACATCGCCCAAGCTTTCAATGATTGCTTGTATGGTTCATGTGGGATTGGCGGTTTTGCGATCGTGTCTTCAATTACTTTAAATATTTGCGTGAGTTTCGCGGTCATAGTAGATACTTTTGTTATTACCCTTAAGTTAACTAGCTTCTGGATCGCAACGAATTTCAATCATAAAGCCATCTGGATCGTAAAAATACACTCCTCTGCCAGTAGGACGAGTAACTGGGCCGTGTGCGATCGCTATTTTATTTTCTCTGATCACTGTCACCGCGCGATCAAATAACTGCGGATCGATGTCAAAGGCTAGATGATACGCTCTGGTGAACGTCTTTTCTGGATTGGGATCTGGTGGTGATAATTCTGGTTCCCCAAATAAATCCAGAATTGTACCATCGGGGGTGATGAAGTTGGCTACTTTCCCAGATGCGACAAGTTCCACCAGGGTTGCGGGTACTTCGTCGCCTGTGAGTTCATGCAAACCCAGGATCGTGCCGTAAAAGTAGCGGGAAGCTTGCATATCCTTGACATTGAGGGCAATGTGATGGACTTTACGCAGATTTCCTGGCGCAAGGACACTGTTGAGGGATTGAGTGCTAGATAGCATAATCAAATAAATCTCAATACTTAGATAGAAGTTGAACTTTTTTTTAAAGTTTACTATTCCTAATAAAAATCTATCATGGCTTTTGATTATTCTTTAGACTTTAAAATTATTGATTTTCGCCAACATCCTGAACTCTATCGTGTTGGGAAGGGTGAGCAGGGTGTACTTTTGGTTGAACCATACAAATCAGAAATTCTTCCTTACTGGCGGTTCAAAACTCCTGAGATTGCTAGAGAGTCGAGTGAAAAAATCTATGAGATTTTTCTTGATTATTTAGAGAAAGATGATTTTGTCGGTGCAGATATGGCAAGGAAGTTTATCCAAATGGGGTATACTCGCTCTCGCCGTTATGCTAATCATAAAAGCGGCAGGAAGTATAAACAAAATTCCGAAGATTCAGGTGACAAAAAAGAGATTCTTCCTTACGAAGTAGACCCAGTGAAAGCGGAATCGGCAGCAATATTTAAAGCCAAGTGGGTAGAAGCAAAGACAAATGACAAATATCAAGAGCTTTTAGCCAAGCATAAGCAGATGTATGAAGTAGACTAGCTGTCTGTCAAGTTGAAGTTATTTTTGTGAGAATCTCCGTGTTGCTCTTGAAGACTCTTTAATGAGGCTTTGATACTGGTGAACGTGTTATTGTTGCCAATTAATTTAAGATTAACGCGATTCCCCACTCAGCAATCCAGCAATAATCATACAGTGCAACAATAGCTTTATACCAATTTAATATGAAGCTGCATATAATAGAGAAAACAAACTCGAGAAATTAAAATAACCATGAGCCGTTGCTGGACAAACCAAGCTTCAATGGCTTCCAGCGTAATTCCTTGGGCATTTGCCGCCCCTGATATAATCTTGAAACTACGCTTTTGGAGTTCCTCTAACTGGGGATGACCTTCACCTCGGTATTTGCAAAAGAACATTGCCGTTGCTCCTAGCATAGCTTCTAGTTCATCGCCTTGAGGCACTCTATTATATAAAGCACTGATTAACTGAATGGTTTGTGATAAAGGGGCTTTAATCCTCAGCGTTAGCCAGATTACTTGAGCTAGATAAACCAAACTGTTGCTTTCATCTGCTAGCCCTAAATTACTCAGAACTGTTACCAAATCAACATAAGCGCGCACCTGTACTAGTGCCAAAGTCGCTTGCAGATTTAGCTTTAACTGCCTAGCTTTATCTCCAGTTTTACCTACCCAATAAGCCATCTTGCCCAGGGTAGCGGCTTTACTTTTGACATCGCCAATCTGCTGTTGTATTTCCAAGGATTGCTCATAGAGTGCGATCGCTTTTGGGATGTCCCCTTGTTGGGTGATTACCTCTGCCATATTGCCGAGGGTAGTGGCTTTACCTTGGACATAGCCAATCTGCTCAAATATTTCCAAGGATTGCTCCCAGAGTGCGATTCTTCCTCACTCAACACTGGTTCCAGCAACGATTCTAAAATTGTCGTCACTCGGTAATTAACTGGCTGATTGGGGTGAGTGGTGGCAGATTCGACTAGGCTAAGGTTGGTTAGCTTACCCATAACCGCCAGGAAATCAATTTCCTGGCTCATAGCTGAAGTCCGCTCAAGCGGACTAGAAACTCCCTCCCCTAAATCCTCAGTCCTCTTCAGAGGACTTTCGCTATTAGCCTGGGACTTTGAGTCCCAGGCGGGAGAAATAGCCCTCACAATATCCTCAGTCACAGGCAGATGAAACACACTCAACCGCGCAATAAACTGTCGTTCTTCCAGTTCCAATACATCCAGCAGAGTTTGTGCCAAGATATTTTCACGAAACTTCTGCTCAGTCTTCTCCAAACGATTTAATAATTCATCCGCCGCTATTCCTGGCTGCTGAATCACCTCCAATAGCCACTTCAGCAACCGGGGATTACCATCGGCAATATCAATAATTCGCTGAGTTCTTAACTGCTGTCTAACCTCCTTATCTAAAGGAAAGCAGATTTTATCAATATCACTGCCATTCATCCCTGCTAAAGATTCTAAATGCAGGCGATGAGGTGGCAAAGTATCTGATTTCAAATACCGACAGGTTACAATCAGCCGACTTTCTGCCCCGTTTTCCTCCAATGCCGCACAAATAGTTTAGGGGCATGGCTGACAGCAGTAGTTTCCACAGTAACCTTCACCGTATTATCACCCAGTTCCTGAGATTATCGCCGATATTCGTCGCCGCAATCGCCGATTAGCTGGTACAAATCGCGTGATTGGCGAGATACTGCACTGATGCGATCGCGATCGTCTGTATCTAAACTAAAACTAAATACTTTGGCGTTATCTTCTATATGTTCGGATACACCAAGTCTTGCACCAACTATCACACCGCCCACCGTTGGCTGATCTAAAATGTAACGCACTGCCACGTTGGAAATGCTTACGCCATGTTTATTAGCAATTTCCTTGAGGATAGCTAGCAACTCTTGAAATAATTGCCAACCACCCCAAGCATCGATCATATTTTTATATTTTTTCAAACTAGCAGTGGAGAGATCAAATCCTCGTGGTTCAGGTTTGCCCAAATAGTTTTCTGATAACAAACCGCCGCACAATGTACCGTAAGTAAAAAGCTTTATGTCATGCTGCTGACAAAACTCCACCATATTAACTTCAGGACGGCGGTCAACTAGAGAGAATTGCACTTGGTTAGAAACAATTTTGATACCTGCTTCAGTAATAATCTTCAAGTTTTCCGTGTCAAAATTAGTTAAACCAAGATGCTTAATCTTACCCTCAGTCTGAAGTTCCGCCATATATTTGAGGGCATCCAGGTAATTTTTATCCTGATATTCCCACCAGTGGAATTGCATCAAATCTAACGATTCCACATTCATCCTTCTCAGGGAAATATCAATATTTTCTTCAACCAGTTTTTTCGTCATTTTGCCTGGACGAGGTACCCATTTTGTAAAGGCTTGCACCTGAGACAAAGCATCTTTACCACGAGTATCAATTAGTTGACAGCGAAACTCACCAATAAAGTCTTCTGCGGGGCCATAATGGTCTGCTAAATCCCAAGTGGTAAACCCTGCATCTAAGTATTTGAACATAGTCTCAATAGCAGCATTGGGATTAATCTGTCCATGTGCGCCAGAGACTTGCCACATCCCATTTAATATGCGGCAGATGTTCAAATCAGGAGTAAATTGGAGACGACTAGCTGCGGGTAAGTTCATTTTCAATTTATGAGTGAAAAGTAGGAATGGCAAGACTTAAGAATTACTAATAGATAAATCATAACTGATAACTCCTAATTCCTAACTTCTAACTCCCAACTCCTAATTTTTTAACGCCAGCCTTTTTCAGCTTGTTCGAGAACATAAGCAGAAACTTCTCGGATTTGCTGTTCAGTGAGTAGCTCTTTGTAAGCTGACATATTATTTTTACCATTGGTTACTATAGATGTAACAGCCTCGATTGAATCCATACCATACTTTTTCAGGGCTTGCTTTTTGAGATTTTTACCTCGCCGAATTATGTTGCTACCGTTAATATGACAACCAACACAATGAACACTAAATATTTGTTCACCGTTAACGGTATCTGCTGCATTAGCAGGGAAAGTAAAAGTACTGATTAATAACAAAAATGTTACTAATACTAATGTGAGTATTTTTTTCAATTAACTTCTCCCGATTTGGACATACTGATTGCCAGCATAAGTTTCAGAGGTAATACTACAGAGATTCAAAGTCAGTTGTAAATCCAGTAAAATTCGCACAATCTTCTTGAAATGCTTCTGCATCGCTAACATCCTCAATTTTATAAGACATGATGCGCGTACCATCTGGCATTTTTTTGGAACCAATTAATTCACCTTGATATTTCTCTGCGATCGCTTTAAAATCAACACCATAGATTTTCCAAGCATCACCCGAACAAGTAATATTTACTCGCCACATATTTCCCTCTCAATTACTACCACTAAATATTCATCATCCCACAAATGGGCAACATCTTACACATCACCTCTTTAGGACTGCGATTTTCTATCTAAAGGAAGTGCCAAGCCTGATCGGGCTACGCCATAATGTGGATGTAGGAACATTTCTAGAAAATATTATCCCAATTAGTTAAATTCTACGAGTTGAAAATGCCTAACAATATCAAGCAACAAATTCAAGCAGACTTACAACAAGCAAAAGAAACTGGACAATTAAGAACTGAGCGGATTCGAGAAATAGTAAAATCCGCAGTTTCTCAAGTAGCTTCTGAGTTTAAACAAGGTTCTAGTGAAGTTCGTAGCCTTGTTAGAGATGCAGTTTCTGCTGTAGTTGAAAACTTCCAAGAAAAAGGTAGCGAACTTAAAGAAAAGGGTACTGAACTCAAAGATGAAGTCACAGCTTCCATTGAAGGAGCGCTAGAAGGAATTAATAGCAAAAGACACGAAAGCATTGCTCAAACTCAGACAGATATCAAGCGCCTACAAGCTCAACTGGATGGTGAAGAAGAACAACTCCAGCAAGAGGTTGATGTAATTTTGGCAGAGATTGAAGAGACGGGGAAGGAAACACCAGCTAGTACCAAAACTGCAATTGATTCTGCTGTCAATGCTATTAAAGATAGTGAAGAAGTCGGATTATTAAAAAAACGTTACGCGCAACTGCAAGCACAGCTAGCCATTGTCCGAGCTAATATGGCTGCACGCTATGGCGGACGGAATATGGAGGTTCAAGATTATCTAGACGAGGCTAAACACTGGTATGATAAAGCTCGTCCCCAAGCGGAGTCTGTAGTCGTACAGGTAGGAGAAAAGCGATCGCAGCTTGAAGATAAACTAGGTGAAGCTGGTACATCTCTAGCCAGAAAAGAGCGCCAAATCAAACAAACATTGAGAGAGTTACTCTTAACGGCGGCTGACTTATTCAAAGATAAGGAACCTGCTGATAAAGAGCGGGAGACTATTCATAAATAGGCTAGACTGCTTTTCACAATAAACCCTAATACATATAGACTTTTAGTAGGGACACGGTAATGCTGTGTCCCTACTAACGTATTTATTTGTATATTTCTTAAATACTCAGATTTTGTAGGGTGCGTTAGCGCAGAAAGTACGGCACTATAGCAGTCCTAAATCATTCGTGAAAAATTAGATTCCCGACTTATTTGAGAAGTCGGGAATCTGGACAACGCAAATTTTCACAACTCATTTAGGATTGCTATATTCCAAGCTTGTGGTGCCTTAACACTCTGTTAATACACCTTAAAAGACTACTAATATTTTTTATAAATTAAATATGATTCCTATATGCAAGTTGGAATAACTTATAATATCAAGTCCGGTTAAACACTTATAAAACGTCATTGCCAGTGGAACGTTCGCGCAGCGTCTCGTAGAGAAGCAATCCCAATGTCTGTGCGATTGCAACTCTTGGAGACGCAATGCGTTCACTTCGTACCCTGTGGGAACGCTAAGAGCGAGGCAATGACAAGTAATTACCCGGACATGATATAACTTCTAATTCTGGTAGAAACTGAAATGGTGCGTTACGGCTTTAGCTGTAACACACCATACTTAAGATTCCCTAAAATTCATCTTGGGTATTTATTAGTAAATATTTCCTTCTCTATTCAGTTGTTCATCATGCTTGGCAATAACCCAAATTGCATGAATACTACCGGGTAGCCAACCTAGAACTGTGAGCAAGATGTTAATAAACAGAGTTGGGCCAACTCCAACTGTCAGGAAAACGCCTAAAGGAGGCACTAACAAACCTAGAAGAAAACGAACTAATTTCATGATTTTGCCTTATTTTTGTGAGTTTCTTTAATTACATTCTGCTGAAGATACCGAATTAGGACATCCACCTTCGGATCTTTTATTTGGAGTAGAGATGTGAGAAAATTTGTTATTTCTACTCCTTATAAGACTTATCTAGAAGGTAATTCACCTTGGGTTTTTTCGCCACTGCTGGTTAACAGGTTCCTTTCAACAAAGTAGTTGTTAATGAAGGTGTTAGCAAAAGTTAGAATCACTGGACCAAGAAGGAAACCAATAATTCCGCGAACTGCGAACCCAGGAACTAGGACTGCTGCTAACCAGAAACACAAACCGTTGACGACGAGCGAAAATGCTCCAAATGATAAAAAGTTAAGTGGTAGAGAAAGAGCAGACAAAACTGGTTTAACTGAACCGTTAATTAGACCAATTACTAAAGCAGCAATCATAGCTGCGGGAAAATTAGCAATATTAACGCCTGGAACAACTAAATCAACAATCAACAGGCTCAAAGCTGTAGCTAGGGCGGTTAATAATGGTGTTAACATTTTTTCTTACCTAATCACTAAAGATTTTTTGTAACTTCTTATCTCATCTTCAGCTATGTGCTAGGTTTTAACCTCTCTTGCAAGATAGAATTTGGTTCTATCGTTAGGCCGATCATTGAGAAAAATATAGCGGTTCCAATACTGCGTAGGTTTTACTTGAAAAAGCACTCCGAGTAGGTTGGGGAGCCACTGCGCCCTTGCGGTTCCCCGACTTGTTCGCGCAGCGTCTCCCCTTGGGAAAAGCACGTGGCGTTTGAGGAACGAAACCACCCAACATTTTCACGATTTTGTCGGGTTTCACTACCTTTAACCTAACCGACAAATCTTCTTAACTGATTAGTATTGCGATCGCTCAGATTTTCCAGATTCAGGCTTATAATAAAGGGCTGATTTATATAAGACTTGTTCTTGATGGGTTTCTAAAGTGCAATCAGACAAAGGATAAGTTACACAAGTAACAACATAACCAGCCTGTATTTCACTTGGGCGTAGAAATTTTTGCTCGCTTTGCTCGACTTCACCACTAATAAGTTTAGCAATACACGCAGAACATTCGCCTTGTTTGCACCCAGATGGTAGGCGGATACCAGCTTCTTCTGCAATATCCAGAATATATTGATCCTCTGGCACTGGAATGGTGCGATCTAATCCAAGTGTAGGATTGATAAATCGAACTTGATAAACTGCCATCTCTGTTTCTAATTATTGTTTAACTGCTTTCATCGACAAACTAATCCGTTTGAGTTTCTCGTTGATTTCTAGCACCTGCACTTTGACTACTTGGCCAACTTTGACAACTTTGTTGGGATCGTCTACAAATCTATCAGCAAGTTGGGATATATGCACCAAGCCATCTTGATGTACGCCGATATCGACAAAAGCTCCGAAGTTGGCGACGTTCGTCACAATTCCCTCTAGTTCCATTCCTACATTTAAGTCCCTGATTTCCTTAATTCCTTCTCTGAAGGTGGCATACTTAAACTCAGCGCGGGGATCTCTCCCTGGTTTTTCTAGTTCGCTGAGAATGTCGCGTAGTGTAGGTTCGCCGACGCTATCGGTAACGTATTTCTTCAGGTTGGTTTTTTTGAGTTTTTCGGCAATTTCTGTCACCTGATTTAATGGCACATTTAGATCGGATGCGATCGCTTCTACTACAGAATAACTCTCTGGATGCACTGCTGTATTATCTAATGGATTATCACCACCGCGAATCCGCAGAAAACCTGCTGCTTGTTCAAAGGCCTTGGGCCCCAACTTCGGAACTTTCAAAAGTTGGCGGCGATTTTTAAAGGCTCCATATTGGTTGCGATAGGCGACAATGTTATTGGCAACACTTGCCGTAATCCCAGAGACGGAAGTTAGAAGTTCTTTGGAGGCGGTGTTTAAGTCTACGCCGACGTAGTTCACGCAGCTTTCTACAGTGTCATCCAATTTCTTTTTCAACAACTTTTGATCGACATCGTGCTGATATTGTCCCACACCAATAGATTTGGGATCGATTTTCACCAATTCCGCTAAGGGGTCTTGCAAACGGCGGCCGATGCTAATAGCGCCACGCACTGTAATATCTAAATCAGGAAATTCTTCTAGCGCTACAGTACTTGCAGAATATATAGATGCGCCAGACTCATTCACCATCACCTTAACTGGTTTGCGCTCTATGCTTTGTAATACTTGCGTTACAAACTCTTCTGTCTCACGAGACGCTGTACCATTACCGATGGCGATTAACTCAATCTTGTACTTTTCAATCAGATTTTTGACAGTTTGTGCTGCTTTGAGTCGTTGTTCAGCCGCTTGATGGGGAAATACTGCTTGATATTCCAAAAATTTTCCAGTTTGGTCGAGGACAGCAACTTTACACCCAGTTCTAAATCCAGGGTCTATGGCCAGTGTTGGTTTCATCCCTGCTGGTGCAGATAGCAGCAACTCCCGCAGATTAGTTTCAAATGTCTTAATTGATTCTATGTCTGCGTAGACTTTATTCTCAGAGATTACTTCCGCAATTAGAGATACTTTCATCAAACGGTTGAATGCATCCTTCAGCATCGCCTGATAAAAATCCCGAATTGTCCGAACTTTGGTTTTAATTTCTTTCGACTCCAGATAGTAAAGTACCGTATCTTCATCAAAAGCAATTTCAAAGCTTAATACTTTCTCCGTTTCACCCCGACACAACGCCAGCATATTGTGGGGTGCAATATTTTTTACCTTAATTTGATAGTTACGGTACATCTCAAATTTGGTTGTACCTTCGGGATAATCATCTTTGATGCGGGAGACAAATACCCCTTCTTCTAAAAGATAATCGCGGATGTATGCACGTAACTCAGCTTTTTCAGCTACTTCTTCCGCTAAAATGTCAGCAGCACCTTTGAGCGCTTCTTCTACTGTTTTTACTCCTTGCGTTTCAGAAATATACTTAGCCGCTTCTTCCTCAAGTGAAGCCGTTGCAGCATTTTTGACATTTAACAACTTGATGAATTCCGCCAGTGGTTCGAGTCCTTTTTCTCTGGCGATGGTGGCGCGGGTGCGTCGCTTTGGGCGATAGGGTAAATATAAATCCTCAAGTTCGGTTTTTTGTAAGCAGGATGAGATTTTGGCTTTAAGTTCATCTGTAAGTTTACCTTGTTGAGCGATCGCACTTAAAATTACAGATTTTCGTTCTTCAAGTTCTGTTAAATAAGTATATCGATCAGCCAGTTCACGTAGTTGCACTTCATTCATCTCATCGGTGCGCTCTTTGCGGTAACGTGCAATAAAGGGAATTGTCGAACCCTCCGCCAAAAGTTCCAGCGCGTTTTGCACCTGATGGGGTTTGAGGTTTATTTCAGTTGCTAGTAGTTGAGGAATGTTCAGCATTAGGTGTCTAAAATGAAAAAATGAAAATGCTACTCTACTTCTAAAGGTAATATGCTAGATCCTAATAATGGCGAAAGTGCAAAGTTTTAAGCTAATTTATCTTATGATTTCTCACAACTGGAGTTTAGACTACTTTTAGGTGAGTCCCTACGACCGCACAACGATTGCCACTCAAATACAATATGTGTCACTAAATACCAAGCAGCCCACTTATAGATCAAACTCTACCCTTCAAGCAAGCTTGGCACATCATCAAGTACAGAAAGAAGAAGCATTCACTCGCCAAAGTTTTGGATATTTCATCTGTCGCAATGATTATTCCAATGGATATAAAATCCGACGTTGCGTAATCTTGACTTTCTATAATATTTATTTCGATCGACGGTTGTAGCTAAAACCTTATTGGATGTAAGATCAACGACAATTCCAAAAAGAGTTTTAATTTGTTTTATAAGCACAACAACTTTTAGTTCAGAAGTTAGTCAAATGCCTTTGTTTTTCTTGATACCACTGTGTACTGCCTTAGCCACTGGCTACTTGTTTAAAAAGAGTAGTGATGAAATTGCGTATATTGCAGGTGTGTTTGCAGCTATTAGCTTGATATTAAGTTTAGTATTAGCACCCTGGGAGATCCAGTTTGGATTATTAATCATTGTCTTTATTATTACCAACAGACTTTTGCAGGATAATGAGTCCAAATAATAGGAACAAAACCTAGAGCAACTAAATAATCCCAACACCATAAATTAATTTTTTCTTAACTTTCATTTCAACGGGTCACGCCATTCTTCCCCGACTTTGGCGCCTCTTGTCGGAGAATTCTGGCGCTCCGGGACTGGGGATACGGAAAGAGTTTTCTTCTCGTGAGAACGCTCTTGCAACAAAACTTGGGTAGTGGTCTGAATCCCCGAACAATTTTCCAAGTATTGAGTCTCATTCTCAACTGCTGCAAGCAAATTATTAGACAACTAAACCAGCAATATACTCAGAAACGAAACTTGGTAATTGCTTTAGAGTACTCCAAGTAAAAAAATGCCCAATTGCATTGCGTTCGCTCTTAGCGTTCCCGCAGGGTACGAAGCGAAGCAATCCTAGTCTTTGCGATTGCTTCTCTACGAGACGCTCCGCGAACGCTTCGCTCGCAATGACGGGTTTTGGATCATTTATTTTTTGGAACACTCTTATAGAAAATTCCTCAGTGTGAGTATGGTTTTTCTTGACTTCGAGTAACTTTTTAAACACATTTTTTTTCAGTATAATCAGTTTTGTCTTCTCTCTCATTTAGCCGATCGATTAACGCTATGGTTTGCTGAGTTATCCTAAAACCAAAATTGCTTCATAAATCCACAAAATGTTAAAAATAAAAATTCGATTTTATGAAGTTTTTGTTTAAGTATATTTTCAGTAAATGAATTTTTGATGAAGTGTGCCGATAAATTTGCAACACGCTTTTCTCGTGGTATTCTAGTAGGTGATTATATGTAACAACAAACCTTGGAGAAAACCCTAGCTAAAATTACTGAATAATAATTAAGTGAGGCTAATATTCAATCATGAATGTAAAAATATCTCAAATCCAATTCATAGAATCAACGTTAACTCCAAGTTGATTAACCAAGGCTAGTTTGCGTCACATATTAGTATCATAAAAAAGTCTATTTGGACATTCAGTAAAACTATCCAGAAAACTGTAAATTGCACTTTATCAGATTTAGATAGTTAAGCAGACTTATGTTACTAATTTTATTCTCATGTCCAAAAAGAGCATAGGTATATACTCGATTTTTAGTTACAAATTTTGTATCTTCCGTACCTGTTATGCTAAAAACGTCTGTAAATAAGTTTGAAACCCTTATTAGGCAATAATAACAGGCGTTATGATTACCATTTGAGTCTTGGCAATAAAATTGAGTTTATAATCGCCTATAAGCCTTGATTTTAAAGGGAATTTTGGGGTTTAATTAAATTTTTAGCATAACACCTAAAATTAATTAACTTTCCTGGAGCCAATCAAGAATACTGATAAAGTTTGTCTAAATAGAATTTGTGGCAAAATACTTACCTTCTTTATATCTGCATCCACTATTACCTAGATATTGCGATCGCACTACAAGTAGTATTGAAGCATAACTGGCTGATATGGAAGATTTCTAGAATTGACAGTTTAGCAAAGCCTAAATTGATTGTGCTAATTTCCAAGCAAGGAAAGTGGTTATTCTGGAGTATAACTCAGTGAAGTAATCTAGCATCCTCTACTCCAAGAAAATCGGACACGTTATAAGACAGCAACCATATTGCAAGCTCCATAGTGTTTAGTTGCTAACTTTTGGATACGAGCTTCGACAATCATTTTAATATCAGTTCCTCCAAATATAGCCTTACTAATGAGAGGTTGAATTGCATAGAAGGTGTTACCGAAATCCTAAAAGTTCAAAACAATGAGCAATCTCCTGTCTGGTTTATAGCTTCTATCTCGATTGAGGCAAACGCACTATGAAATCCGCATCGCAAATTTCCCGTTTTCAAATAATTCCTTATATTATTCTGTTTGTCAGTATTTTATTTAGTATTGCTGGACAACTACTCATGAAAGACACCATGAGTAATACTAGTGAAGGATTATTTGCTTGGGTATTTCTTCAAAAATTAGCATTAGCTGTTACTGTTTATTGCTTGGGAGTAGTAAATTGGATATTGGCTCTGAAATCTGTGAAATTGAGTATTGCTTATCCACTGACTAGTCTAAATTATGTCGGAATACTTTTTGGGTCATACTATTTTTTTAATGAAGAAATTACACTAACTCGAATAGCAGGAGTTATCATAATTTTTCTAGGTGTTCTTTTGGTAGTTATTCCAATTAAAAAATCTATATAATTTTATTATAATAAATTCAAAATATATTGACAAATGAACATCAT
This sequence comes from Nostoc sp., assembly GCA_041743605.1. GTDB lineage: Bacteria > Cyanobacteriota > Cyanobacteriia > Cyanobacteriales > Nostocaceae > Nostoc. The sequence goes on along the minus strand of JBGTMK010000055.1, from coordinate 2,523 downwards.
TACTTGGCTGCTTTTAATGCTTGTGGTTTTATTGGGAACAACAGCTAACCTATCGTTAAAATATGGACTTCACATTTCTAGCCCTAGTAATGGAGCAAGCACATCCATCCAAAATTTGTTATTCTCGCGTTATTTTTTAATTTGGTTTATCTGCTATACATTTATGACTATATTGTGGCTTTATGTATTGCGGACAATTCCTTTGAGTCAAGCATTTCCAGTTCTAGGATTAATGTATGCACTTATACCAATTGCTTCTCATTATCTTCTAAAAGAGCAGGTTATATTTAGCCAGTGGGTAGGAATTTCCATTATCATCACTGGTGTGGTTCTTGTTGTAAGCTAATAAATAATATTGTTAATATTCAAAATTAAAAGTCTCTCAAGATAAATATCAAAAACATCCCTGCAAAAATATAAATTTTATGAATATAGGCATTATCGGCGGAGGTATAACTGGTTTAGTATTAGCCCAACGTCTTTCACATCAAGGACATACAGTCACTGTATTTGATAGCAACAAGCAGCTTGGTGGACTTACTACCTATCATGATTATGGGTTATTTACCTGGGATCGTTTTTATCACGTTATCTTACCTTCTGATACTCATTTAATAAATTTTCTCAGAGATATTGGTCTTGGAGATAAACTGCGTTGGCATCGAAGTTTAACAGGTTTCTACGACAATCAAAAATTTTATTCTATTAGTAACAGTATAGAATTTCTCCGCTTTCCTTTATTTGGACTGATAGGAAAAATCAGATTAGCTTTTACTCTTTTATATGGTTCACGCCTGAATAACTGGCGACAGCTAGAGAAGATTTTAGTTGAAGATTGGCTATTAAAAATCAGTGGAAAAAGCACATACGAAAAACTCTGGAAACCCTTGCTGCTATCTAAATTAGGAGAGAACTATAAGCGAATATCAGCAGTTTTTATCTGGGCTTATATCAAACGACTATTTTCAGCGCGGGATTCCTCATTAAATAAAGAACAACTTGGTTATGTTTCAGGCGGTTATAAAACTGTTTTTGACCATATAGAAAAATTAATTTATGCGGCTGGAGGTCATATCCATACAGGTGTCGCAGTGGAATATATTGCACCTAATCCAGGGGGTGGAATGTGGGTAGAATATCAGGGCAACAAGGAACATTTTGATAAAGTCATCTTTACTGGCCCGGTTAATATTCTGCAACAGGTTGCTGCTAAGGAATTGGTGAAAGTTTCAAAGACTGGTGAAACAGTAGAATACCTGGGCGTAGTCTGCATGGTACTGATTACTCGCAAGGCTTTAGTTCCTTATTACGTAGTAAATATTGCCGATAGAAATATTCCCTTTACTGGAGTTATCGGTATGAGCAATTTAGTTTCTTTGCAAGAAACAGCAGGATATCACATGACATTCCTACCAAAATACATACTTTCCACTGACCCATTATTAAAACAGCCAGATGATGAATTGCGCCAAGTATTCTTCCAGGGTATACGCTTGATGTTCCCTGAACTCAAAGCAGATGACATTGTAGCAGCACACATGAATCGAGCTATTAAAGTACAGCCACTACAAGTTTTAAATTATTCAAGTCTTGTTCCACAAGTGAGTACTGAAAACGATGATTTTTTCGTCGTCAACACTTCACAGTTGGTTAATGATAGCGTCAATAACAACGCAGTTGTGCGACAAGTTGATGAATTTCTCAAGAAATCAACATTACTGAATTCTTGAAATTTGAGTAATGGTATTTTATTTTAAAAATCACACGAGGTACTTATGAGTCTTTTTGTTCTTTTACCCGCATATAACGAGCAAGCATCAATTCGCCCCTTGTTCAAAAGATTTCAGACATTACAGCAAATCTCTAAGATGGAGATAAAACTGATTCTTGTTGATGATGGTAGTAGTGATGCAACCGCCGAGACAGCTTTAGAAGAATCTGAATCACTGGGTATATTACTGAAATTAGTCCAACATCCCAAAAATGCTGGTTTAGGTCAAGCAATTAAAACAGGTTTCATGACTTTCTTAGAAATCTCTAAAGAAGGTGATTTTTTAGCTGCGATGGATTGCGACAACACTCAACCACCAGAACTATTAATCAAGATGTATGACACAATGATAGCTGGTAGCTATGATATTGCGATCGCATCTAGATATCGAAAAGGCTCTAAAGTCGTAGGTTTATCAAGATTTAGAGAGATAATGAGTTACGGAGCCAGCTGGCTGTTTAGAATTGCCGCCCGCGTACCCGGTGTAAGAGACTATACTTGTGGTTACAGACTATATAACCGTAATTTCATCAGTAAACTAGATATGTATTATGGGGAAAATCTATTTACTGAAAGTGGATTTGCTTGCATGATAGATTTACTGCTAAAAGCTAAAGTACTCAAACCTAAAATTGCAGAAATTCCAATGGTTTTGAGATATGATCAAAAGCCGACTGCTAGCAAAATGAAAATTCTCAAAACTATTACTCGAACCCTAAAGCTGTTGTTTAAGAATCTAACATCGACAGCGC
>JBGTMK010000054.1:0-3868 GCA_041743605.1 Nostoc sp. | reverse complement strand
GCCTGATTAAATCCGTTGCAATCCCAAAAGTCTGTGCGACGGCAGAACATTACCTGATCTCCAAATAACAGACGTAATCCTCGAAAAAACAGGTGAGGCTTAAATAACAGTGGTGCGTAATATGTTTTTAAATAATTATGTAGAGAGATACCCCAGCGAGTTGTTTGAGAGCCACTCATCAGAGAAATGAACCCTCCACAGGCAATGGTTGGCTCTGCTAGGGTTTTCTCTATTACAGTGATTAAGTCATCCGGTACCCAAGTATCTGCATGAAGAAAGCAAAGAATATCTCCAGTTGCAGCCGATGCTCCGTAATTCATTTGAATAGAACGCCCACGCTGCTCAGATGAGAGAACTTTTACACATAGCGACTGATTGAATAACCCAAAGCATTGCTTTGTAACTGCGATTGTCTTATCTTCGCTACCACCATCTACTACTATCACTTCAAAAGCAGGTGGATTAAGTAAAGTCAGTTGACGCAATGTACGCCCTAAGCTGACTGCTTCGTTTAAAGTCGGAATGACAATCGAAACTTGAGACATGCAACTTGAGTAGTTTTATCGTTGCTTTTATTCTACTTGCTCAATGTTGACAAGCTCTTAGTCCAAGAAAAATTGGGCAATGTTTAGGCGCTTGCTCAACATTTTATACAAAACATTTTTAAGCTTGTTACGCCACTACCTTTGCACTTTATCGAACAGAATTCAGGAGTCAGGAGTCAGAATTCAGTTGGGTATTCTGTATGACTGGCGGATAGCGCCGGCGGCAAGATTGCTGAATTCTGAATTCTGCATTCTGCATTCTCTGCATTCTTCTTCAATTAATCCACATTCCTAAGCACTTCTCAAAGCCACAATGGGGTCAAGTTTAGCCGCTCGACGTGCAGGAACAACGCCAAAGAATAAACCAATACCCCCAGAGACACCAACTGCCATGGTAATCGCTACGGGAGAAAGACTCGCTTCTAAAGGCGTTAAGGCTCCCACTAATAGGATGCCACTGATACCAATCGCAGTCCCAACTAAACCGCCAGCAGCGGAAACGATCACTGCCTCAATGATGAACTGTAGCAAAATATCTTGTTCGGTTGCCCCGATCGCTTTTCTCAATCCAATTTCTTGAGTGCGTTCGGTGACAGAAACCAACATAATATTCATGATGCCAATGCCGCCGACAAACAAAGATATCCCGGCGATCGCTGCTAGCATAATTGTCAATGCCCCTGTAATTTGACCGACAGTTTGCAAGGCATCCTTTTGAGAGCGGATGGTAAAGTCATCTTCACCATTAATTTTGTGCCGTAGACGCAACAAATTAGTAATTTGAAATTCTGCTGCATCTACACTCTCGGAATCACGAGCTGCCGCGACGAGGTAATCTAAAGCAATACCATAGGGAGAATTCTTTCCCACAAGTCGGTTTGCTGAGGTTGTAATCGGTATTAAGGCAGCATCATCATAATCTGCTCCCACGCTAGAACCTTTGGCTATTAATGTCCCAATTACTTGAAAGCTGGTATTTCCAATTCGCAATTGTTCTCCTATAGGGTTACTATTACCGAATAGTTTTTCTGCCAAGTCTCCACCTAGCACAACGACTTGGTTACTTCGCTTAATGTCTACTTCGCTGAAAAACCTGCCTTTAGCAGTTTCAAAATCCCGCACCGATAGGAAACTGGGAGTTGTACCAATGATGTTGACATCGGTGTTTCTGTTGCGATATGTAACTACTTGTCTTCTATTTAACTCCGGTGCAACTCCCACTACTGTTGGTACCTGAGAGGCGATCGCTTCGGCATCTTGTAACACTAGTGTTTTTGGTACTTCAAAGGAAATGCGCTGAGTTTCTCGATTACCTGGCAGTACAAATAGCACATTTGGCCCTAACGACTCCAGTTGTTTATTCACATACTTTTGTCCACCTTCGCCAATGCCAATCATGGCAATCACAGAGGCATTGCCAATAACTATACCCAGCATGGTGAGAGTGCTACGCAGTTTATTTGATAGCAGAGTTTTCCCCGCCATTTGGACACTTTCTAAAAAATTCATATCTTAAACAATTAGGAATTACTCTGTTCTTTAGCCTTCTCGATTTTGTAATCTTTGGGTGGGTTGACAAAAACGCGATCGCCTTCTTTCACTCCCCCTAAAATCTGAGTTTGGTTTTGGATTTGCGCTCCAATAGTAACTTCACGGAATACGGGTTTATTGTTTGCATCTAATACAAGGACGCCAGTTTGACCCTTTTCGGTGACAATTGACACAGTTGGTAATACTAAAGCATTATTAACGCGATCGCCTAAGAAAGTCAGATCCACATTTAAGCCAGAACGCAATTTATCTGTGCCAGTATCAAGAGCAACCCGCACCTGGAAGGATGTTACACCTTGTTCCACCACTGCTTCTGGAGCAATCAACCGCACATTACCTTTAAAAACTTGATCAGGATAGGCATCAGCAACAATTTCCACCTGCTGTCCCTGTTTAATTCGGCCAATATCGGCTTCGGGAACTTGAGCTAATATTTCTAAACCGCGTGCTACAGCAACAATTGAACTAGAAGTTGCTGACGCACTAGCAGATGCAGAGGTTGTAGGTGTCACAAACGCGCCTGGATCGGCGTACTTTTGAGTAACAATTCCCGAAAGAGGAGCGCGAATAATAGTCTCATCTAACTGCACTTGCACACCCTTTAATTGGGCTTCAGCAGATGCAACAGCGGCTTGACGCTGGACAATTTCTTCAGAACGGGTGCCATCTTCTAACAGTACTAATGCGGCTCGTGCTTCATTTACAGCGGCTTGGCGTTGATCGATTTCCTCAGTCCGAGTGCCACTTTGGACTAAGGACAATCGTTTTTTAACTTCTTCTAAATTGGCTCTAGCACTTTTGTCTTCACTGATGGCTTGATCGAGTAATTGTTTTTTCTCTGCGCCCTCTTGATACAAGTATTGATAACGCTTTACCTGTTCACCGGTGTAATTTACCCTTGCTTGAGCCGCATCCACTTGCGATTGAGATTGAGCAATCTCTTGGGGACGATTACCAGCCTTAGCCGCAGCTAGTTGAGCTTGAGCTTGTGCTAATCGGGCCCTAGCCTGAGCGATTTCTTGAGGACGACTACCAGCAACGGCTTGGGCTAATTGTGCTTGACTTTGGGCTAAGTTGGCACGGTACTGGCTCCTTTGAGCTTCAATGCTGGCACTATCCATGCGGGCGAGAATTTGCCCTTGTTGAATGCGATCGCCTTGTTCAACATATAATTGCGACAGCACTCCAGGGTTCTTCGGACTAATATTTACACTCTGAACTGGCACAACTTTGCCACTAGCTGTAATTCGCAAAGTCACATTTTGCGCTGTAACTGGCACTGTTAATTGAGCAATATTTTCTTTGTTTGTCCCTTGATTTACCAAGGTGTAGGTTGTAACTGAACCTACAACCAAAGCACCCCCTGCCATCAGCCCCATCAGCCAACGGAATGGATATTTAACTTTGCCAATAACTGGAATTTCTATATGCGTAGCCATATTAAAGAAGCCTGTAAATCTTGTTATATAAGAGTAGCCTTTAGTTAGGTAATAAGTGGATAATACGGAGTTGTTAAAGTTTTGAGATTAAATTTTTATGAATCAACTAAACAATCTAGACGCATAATTAGCTTCATAGTTGCTTAATGTTCCTTCATACTAGGTCTTAGCGGTCTGTATGCCTTCACCTGAATGGGTGACTTTAGCCACAGTGTACTAGTGCAATCCTGAAGCATTCGTGATGATCACGCTTCCCGACTTTTTTGATCAGTCAGGGAGCCACAACGAAAGTTCTACCTTATAAGACAATACATACATTACAGAATGAGCAAC
>JBGTMK010000053.1:0-7966 GCA_041743605.1 Nostoc sp. | reverse complement strand
CCCAGAACTAAAGTTCCGGGCTAATAGCCCAAGTCCACTAAAGTGGACTAAAAGCCTTTCTTAGTCCACTTTAGTGGACTTTTGCTATTAGCCTCAGAATTTATTCTGAGGCGGGCTACATGAGAATGAAATAGCCCTGATTGAAGCCACAAGTCTTAATAGAATTGAGTTAATGATTGCTAAAGTAATAGAACCTAGCAAAGCGCTCCAAAAGCCATGACGTAATCTAAAACCTGGGACAATTAAAGCCGACAATCCAAAGATGATGGCATTTAAAATAAAGAAAAATAATCCTAAAGTAAGGATAATGAATGGGAAGGTAAAAAATGTCAGAATTGGCAGCAAAACAGCATTCAGAATGCCAAAAACTATAGCAGAAATTGCTGCTTTACCAAAACCATCTATTTCTATCCCTAAAAATGGCAGCCTAGCAATAATCAAAAAGCTAACAGCGGTGACTAACCAAGTAATGATGAAACCTATCATAATCAGCCTCCTATTTTTAATTTACTTTACTTTTGCTCTGAAATATTGGAAGATTTATTTTATCTCTGTTTTGTAAAGGCTGGTAATCACAACACTTAATTGCTTCTTTTGTTAAAACCATAGAAGGATTTACCGCGCATTTAAGATAGCCATTTTTTGAAAAGAAATGACAATTTTTACAGTTAAATTCATCTAAATTATTTGGTTTGTTAGTTTTATAAGACAGTTTGAGCTTATAAAAGATAACCGCCCCGCTCATGACTAATAATATAAAAGGAGCCAAAATTAGAGATGGATCTGAAGTTATTACAGCATTTGCATTTTCTCCACTCAGTTTTTCGCCATCGCGCTTTTCTATACTCAAACTTTCTCTAGATAAGTTTGTTTGACTCAAATTTAATAGATCAAGGTTTAAATGATCTGGTATATATTGTCCTAGAATTTCATTTATTAACATATCGTTCACTTTTTATCCAATTTACTTATTCCTGCTCCGTTAGTCTTTTAGATAAAGGCTACTCTTCTCAACCCTTGACGGGGTGGGATTACCGCCGATTTTATTTGATTTTTATTCAATCTATAAAAAGAATGTGATCAGAAAGTGACAATAAGACAGTAATTTAATTTTCACTAAAATAATACACATACAGCAGAATTCAGAATTAAGGAATGGAGCCGGAGACCTCCGTCTCTGGTCAGAATCCAGAGGTAAAACAGTCTTTATACCTGAATTTGAGGCTTAAATTGTGTACTTCACTAAGTTAAAATCTGCTGTAGTAATCCGTACTACATAAATTGTAAATTGTTGTTGATTTCTCGTTAAGAGTTACCTGCCTATGCAAGTAAATTATCCGAATCAAATGAGGTACAATTTTGACCTCTCTCCTTTTATGAGAGAGCCTTTGAATTGTTCCCCCTTCCCGCTTCGCCCGGATTTCTCACAAGGGTGTGGGAGGTTTGTTGCTTTTTTCTATCTCCCCACACTCCCCACACTCCCCACACTCCCCACACTCCTTGGATTTCTCACAAGTGAGAAATCCAGGTTCGGGAAGGGGCTTAGGGGGTTAGGTCTATTTGCATACCCATAACTCACCGAATTGAAAATGGCTATATAAGTTAGGAATATATTTATGAGTAGCTTAGTCTTATTATTAATTGGTTTAGTTACTTTCTTCTTGGCTTTCAAGACTCAAGACGAAATTAATCGCATTACTGCGATGATCAGTGGGACAATTTTTCTGATTTGGGGGTTGGCTCTAGCTCCCTTAGCATTTCAATTACTATTTGAGATTGTCTCAGTTTTAGCGGCTTTCTCTGTTTGTATGCGTTGTCTAGGTTGTGGTGCAAACCGCGATTGATTTTTAACTTGATAACTTATAATTTTTCTGACATCTTCAGGAGATAACTTTAGTAATTGAGCAGTCATAACTTCTAATATATTAACTTCAGTAACTGGCAGCACAAAGCTCAACTTTTTTAGAGCATTATTAGCAGTTATAACCTCAACCGAGCTAAATCCTTGTTTCTTTTCAATTTCAGCTTTGATTGCTGTCAAATTCAGGGGGATTTTTACCTGTATTTGTTGATTAGGTTCTAGTTTTTGGATTTGAGGATACAAGCCTAATTTTTGGGCGATCGCTATTTCTGGAAATTTCGAGTTGGGAATTTCTAGCTCTAATCTTGTAAGCGTAGAGTCTGCCGTTATAATTCTAACTTGAGTAACCTTGTCTTCTTGCTCTATCTTCATCTCAATTAGTCTAAAATTCAAAGCTAGTACAACCTCCGGTAGTGTATCAGCCTGTAATTTATCTGGCGTTCTATAGGAAAGACTTAATAATTGCTTTGTTAGGAAATCACTACCAGCCCAAAAAGCAATTCCTACAAATAGCAAAAGCAAAGACAATAGTAAAATTTGTGGCCGTAAATCAGGCATATTTATATGAATACGATTTAATTCCTGAACATTATTTGCGTAGATAGAGAAATTCTTAAACAGGAAATCAAAAACACTTTATGATTCTTATAAAAGTGTTTGTAACTATCTATTGGCAGATATGCCTTATTCCTTACGTATAATAATCTATAAAATTAAAATCTAAAATTAGATAGAAGACAGAGAGGCAATTATCATATCTAATCTTAAAAGAGAGTTGATGATTTTATTGCAGAGCTTGACTCTAAAAAGTTTTATGCGGATTTTACTAGTAGAAGACGACTTTGAACAATTAGAACCACTACAAGGTATTCTGTCCGAGGCAGGATATATTGTAGATGCTGCCGAAGATGGGGAAATTGCACAATGGCTGATTTCACAAAAAGATTACGATCTATTAATTGTGGATTGGATGTTACCAACAATTAATGGGTTGTCTCTGTGTCGCCAGTATCGTCTCTCTGGTAAAAATGCACCAGTATTGATGTTAACTGCTAAAGACACCACAGCCGACAAAGTTATGGGTTTAGATGCAGGAGCAGATGATTATCTAGTTAAACCTGCTGATTTGGTGGAACTTTTAGCACGAGTCCGTGCTTTGGGAAGAAGAGTCCCTAATTGGCAGGGGCATAGTTTACGTATTGCAGATTTACAATTGCATTTAGCTGAATTAAGTATAGAACGGAGTCAGGTAAAAGTAGAATTATCTCCACGCGAAGGACAATTACTAGAATACCTGATGCGTCATCCCAATCAGGTTTTAACTCGCAACCAAATTGAAGATGCTTTGTGGGAGTACGGTATGGAACCAGAAAGCAATGCCTTAACTGTGCTAATACGCAAGTTGCGGCATCGTTTGGAGCTATTGGGCGCAGGAGACTGGATTAGAACAGTTTATGGTATGGGTTATCGCTTAAATCCACAAGATTGACCAAATAATTACTAATTCGTAATTCGTAATTCGTAATTCGTAATTCGTAATTAAAGAGGGTAGAGAGGCAACAATGATTGTAACTACGAATTGCGAATTATGTTTACATCCTGACTTTTCACGGCATCTGGAAAAGCTCATTCTAGCGGTTTTCTAAACCCTGATTTTTCCGTTAGCTATTTTTATTAATTCAGAGCTATTGAGGATTAAACTGTGGAAAAATCCACTCTTTTTTAAGGCTTGAGGACTTCCCGTGAAAAGTCAGGAGTAAAAACTGGGAGAGTGAGAATAATAATATTACTAATGACTACTTATGTTTAATCGCAGCCGTCGCAATCTTGCAAGTTGGTTCACGCTAACAATGGGCAGTATTTTAATTGTGTTTGCGGCAGTAGTCTACTACTGGGAAGTTATAGATGAGTTGGAAGAATTAGATCGATTACTTTATAAAAAAACAAGTGTGATGGCAGCTAATGTCAAGTCGGAGCTGCATAATGGTCAGTTGCAGCTAGACTTAGAACACGTACCATTGTTGGGAAGTATGGTAAAACCGTTGCTGGATAGTCAACTAGTAAATGCAAGTTGGTACGATGAGCAAAAGCAACTAGTACAATTCTTTGGTACAATTCCTAGCGATCGCCTTTCAGTCTCAGGTGGGTTTGATACTATCAAAGCTGATAGCAAAGTCTGGCTACGTCAGGTAACGTTGCCTGTTTACCAAAATGGTCTATTAATTGGTTATTTACAAGCAGCGATGCCGATGACAGCTACTGAAAGTGCTTTAGCTGAATTTCGTATGGTTTTGGCTATCTCAGCGCCTATCACCTTAGCTGTGGTTGCACTCACGGGTTGGTGGTTGGGAGGACTAGCAATGCAACCCATTCGCCACAATTACGATCATCTGCAAAGGTTTACAGCTGATGCTTCCCACGAATTGCGATCGCCTCTGACGGCAATTATTAGTAATGCTCAGTACGGCTTTTTATCTAAATCTACTGATATGGAGTTGCAACGTCAGCGCTTTCAAAAGATTTGTGATATCGCTAAGTCAATGAGTACTTTAGTAAATAATCTGCTAATTCTAGCACGCTATCAAGGTCAATTACCGACTGAATCCTTGCAAGAAATTGACTTCAATAATTTACTTTTGCAGATAGCAAATGATTATGCTACCCAACCAGATGCACAACATCTTAGTTTAGTTTCCAAACTGCCAAATAATAATATAACTATCCTTGGTGATGCCAACTTGCTCCGTCAAGTAGTTGTCAATTTACTTAATAATGCTTGTAAATATACTCCTGCTGGTGGTCAAGTCCAATTGCGATTATTTACCCAATCACATTGGGCTGTAATCCAAATTATAGACAATGGGATTGGTATTCCTGAAGGAGACTTACCATATATTTTTGAGCGATTTTATCGAGTCGATAAAAAGCGCTCTCGTCAAACTGGAGGATTTGGTTTGGGTTTAGCTATTGCCCAACAAATAGTTCAATCTCACGGTGGGAAAATTACTATTAAGAGTGTATTCCAAGAAGGTACAACTTTACAAATTGCTTTGCCTCTTAAGTAAGTCGATGCCCTGAACAAGTCGTTGGGTGGGCGATCTTCAACTCTAAGCCGAGGCACTTAGTAAGGTTGAAAATACTCTGCAAATCCATGCCAGAGAATATTTTTCAAGATTTACGGTGTAGAAATATACTTATTTAATGAGTTTTATTCAGCATATTTCCTGTGAATTTTTGTGTGCTGAATCATAAATTAATAGTAAAAATTGTGACAGCATATTTTGTGCTGGAGTATAATTTCAAACAACATCAAATTTTAAAGTGATGTTTATATTTAGAAGTAAGAAATAGAAGCAGGTACATAATGAAACTACAAGATTTCTTAGCAAAAGAGGAGAAATGGGGATTAGAAGCGATCGCTGATGACGCAGACTTAGCTCGTCAGATTCAGATATTGTTAATTGGCTTAGGTTTGCTAGAACCTCCAGCCGATGGGAAGTTTGGGCCTGTTTCTGTGATCTCTCTCAAAAAATTTCAAGAATTAGCAAAGATTGAAGAGAGTGGCTTTTTAGGAGCAGTCACAGCCAAGAAACTGATTGAAACCAAACCAGATGATCTTCCTAAACCCCCTTTAAAGTTTGGTAATGACATTGCCAGCAAAATTGTGAAATATATGCTCTCCAAGAAATATGAGGTATTCACTAATCCTAAAGAATACAACATTGTTTATATAGAGGGTATAAATGCAGACTGGAGTCTTAACAATGATGCACCCAATGAATTTAATGATCGGCGGATTCTCATTGAAGTCGTAAATAGTGTTCCTAAAATCGTAGATCACTGGGAAGCTACTACAGAACCAGGGAAGTACTACACTTATAAACCGATGAATTCCAAAGGAGCCGCGAGGATTCAGTTTGGGCAATACAAAGCTTGGGCTGTTGGCACCCACGGCACCGCAGAACCTCACGAAGCATTAGTGCAAGTTGGAGACATAACTGTTTGTAGAGATTTCAACAAAGATTTTAAACGGACTGGCGACAAACTTGATACGGGTAATAATTTTTATGTGAATCAGCACTACGGCTTTGATTATCCACAGAATGATATTCGCCTTGCTAGTGCGGGTTGTTTAGTGGGGCGTACCCGTCAGGGACATAGAGAGTTTATGGCAATTATTAAACAAGATCGCCGTTATGTCGCTAATCGCAAATATGCTTTCTACACTACCGTGATTCCTGGGGATGATTTACTCAAAACTTTTCCAGGATGAGGTAATGAGTGATAGGAGCGCACAGTTATCAATGGTGTCAACTTAGAGCTAGGGGACTTGCAAAAAATAAATTATCGCAAATTATTTCTAGTAGGGGGCAAGGACTTGCACCCCTATGTTCGCGGAGCGTCACGCAGGGATGGGATATTTTTTTAACTGGAAGTTCCTAGTAGTCTGTCCCATTAATTTTGCAAGGTTTGTAGTAAGCACTTAAGTGCTTAAAAATTCAGGACTAAAGTCCTTACTACGAACTTGCTTACCCATCCATTCAAAATTGACATACTACTAAGGCGAATAGAATTTGCGGTTATACAAATCAAGTCCGCACAGGCGGACTAAATAAAAATTGAGGGTTTGAAACTCACAAAGGTGGGTAAAGCCTTGTGTAGTTGCGGTTTCTAACTGCCCTTTTAACTTTGTTCTTGTGGAACTTGCCCTATCTGTGCAGTCAGCTTCTCTTTATCCTGCCTGCGTTTTTTGGCGTAAAGTTGAATAGTGACTGCCATCAAAATAATCATGGCAAAAATAGCCCAAGCAGCGATATCTGTAGGTAGATTATTTTTAAACACAGCCAGCAGGACGATCGCTACTAACATAACTGTAGGCGCTTCATTTAAAGCACGTAATTGCTGACCACTCCAGCCACATTCATCTACTGCTAATTTCTTCATCAGCCTAGCGCAGTAATGATGGTAGCCAATTAAAATAGCCACAAACAGCAGTTTGATATGCAACCAACCTTCTTTTAAAATATCCGGTTCAGTACTTACTAAACCGATAGCCATTGCGATCGTCACATACATTCCTGGGTTAGTGATGATAGAGTAAAGGCGCTTTTCCATAATTTGATACTGATTTTTCAGTATCGTTCGCGCTGGCTCAGGTTCAAGGTTCGCTTCAACGTGATAGATAAAAAGACGTACTAAGTAGAACAAACCAGCAAACCAAACTACAAATCCAACAATATGAAAGGCTTTAAACCATGAATAAGCCATGAATCATAATCTCCTTTACTTGTGGTTGCACTCCATTTTTAATGGCAATAAAAATGAGTCAGAATTCAGAATTCTCCAACCGTCAAAGGATGGAGTCTTAATAGTAAAGAATATTTCAATTTAGCCACTTCATCTTCCATTTAGTGGTGATTGGGAATCCTCGACTAATTGATTCTGAATTCTGACTCCTGTTAGCGATAGCGGGGCGTTTAGCCCATTCTGACTCCTGATATTCTGACATTCATTTTTATAATATCGATTTTTGCCAAAGCTATATTATCAATGAGCATCTTTACGACGCACAAAGGGTAAAAGGTCTTCCAAAATAGTCTCGTGGTAGTGTTCTTGAGGATAATGTCCGACGTTATTAAGTTTTATTAATTCAGTATTTGGTACAGAATCTGCAAAATTTTGAGCAATGTCTACAGGTAGCCAAGGGTCAATCATACCCCATTGAATCAGAATTGGCTGTTGCCATTCTTTAAAGCCAGATTGTATTTCTGTCATGGCTGAATCAAGCTGTAAATTGCGAATACTTGCTAAGAGACTTCGACCAGATGAAGAAGCAGTTAAAAATGGTTTTCGATAAACATCTAAATCTTTATCTCCTATGCGATAACGGCTTCCACCTTCTAGCGTCCGATCGACTAATAAGGGGTCTTGAGTCATTACTTCACCTGCCAAAGGTAGACCCATTTGTTTAATTTTCCAGGGTAATTTGGCAGCAGTTGAAATTGGTGTATTTAAGATAGCTAAATTAGCAATTTGTTCGGGATGACGCAAGGCATATTGTAGTCCTACGGAACCTAAAAAGCCTTGGACAACTAAAGAAAAATG